>DGAZ01000024.1:0-23222 GCA_002384685.1 Methylophilales bacterium UBA4017
GACCCACCAAACAGAGTACTTAGTTTTACCGAAAAGAATAAGCTACCATTTCCCGTCATTCTTGATATAGATAAACAAATTATCAATAATTTTGAAAATATTAAACTAACCCCCACAACCCTTGTAGTAAATCACCGCGGGGAGATAGTTAACACCATTATTGGCATTCTAAATTTCACAAAAATTCATGATGCTATAGATAAGTTGCTTCAGGACTCTAAGGTGCTACCCTAATTAATCTTTCTATGTCCTTGATGATCCCTTTTGGTTGAGTTTTATATGCATACCTCATAATTAACGACCCGTATGCATCAACAAGATAGATCGAGTCAGCATCAAAATTCTTTGTGCTTTGTAAGCTATTTAATAAGGACGTATAAGAAGGGCTTCTATTGTCAATAACTTTTTGATTTAAAAATTCTACCTCGTAGCTACTCCAGTCGATCTCTCTATCAGCAACCAATAATCTCTCTACCTTCTCTCTATCCTTGCCTGTAGCCAATCTTATTTGTCTTAACTGATAAAGTTTGTCCTCACAAACCCTGTCACATTGATCTGAAACAAGAAAAATGAGTGTCCATTTTTTTTCAATATCTGAAATTTTGCTATTGCCAATAGAGGTAGCTTTTAGATCGCCTAGGGGGACGGGAGGAGCTATTAGTTCTCCATGCTGAACGCCCTGAGCATCTTTCTTAAAATCTGAGTAAAAATTTAAAAACCATGCCAGTAGAATTGGTACAAAAAACATTAAGGCTATAGTTATAAGGACTAAACGGCCTTTATTTTGTTGATTTATCATTTCGTGATATTCCTAAACGTAAAAATATTATTAGCAAGGTGAAAGCAAATGCAAACCATTGAAACGCATACCCATAATTCTTTTCAGAATCTGGAGCTGGTAACTTAAAATTGCTAACATACTCATCATCTTTCAGTGGATCAAGATAAATGAGGTATGGAAGAAAATCAGCCTGATAAAATTGATTTATTTCATCAAGATCAATTTTTTGAAATCTTGCTAGAGAGGCATTAATAATCTCAATATTGCTACCCCCTAGATTTATTCCGGTAACAGGGAGCTTTACTGCGTAGCCATTCAATTGTTTAGCTTCTGATAAATCATTCACAAGTGGTACCTGCTCTCTATTGAGGAGATTTGGATGCCACCCTCGGTTAACAAGGACACTCATACCTGTTCCTTCAATAGCAAAAGGGGTAAGAAGGTTGAATCCGGCTACATGCCTAAAAATTTGATTATCAAGCATAAGGTTTTTTTCGCTCTTAAATGAACCTTTCACTGAAACCTTTCTCCATAAAATAGGCTCTTGATCTTTTATATCATTTGCGATATTTAAATTGACTACATGATCACTTTGTCTTAGCTTATAATTGTTATTAAGTTCAGTTTTTTGATCGGCTCTTTCCAGCTGCCAAAAACCTAACCGAATTAGGCAGAAAAATACTAGCAAAAAAGCTACTGTTGGAATGAGTTTAAGGTTAAATTGCAATTGCTTCATAGGCTGTATTGTTTTGCTAAAAAAATTTAAAGGCTCGCATTATGGACATGACACAGGTATTCAAGTATATCGTTATATTTATCTTAATAATGATTCTTCTTTCTCTTACTAAGGGCTTTCATTTCTTAATGAAGGATAAGGATCAATCAAAAAAGATGGTCACTACACTAAGTATAAGAATTGGCTTATCCGTTTTTTTATTTCTTCTTATGTTTTTTGGGTACTATATGGGTTGGGTAACACCAAACCTTTAATCAAAAAACGCTACCTTGGGTAGCGTTTTTTTTTTCTTATATCCAGTAGACGAATATAAATAGCCCTAACCAGACCACATCCACGAAATGCCAATACCATGCAACTGCTTCAAAGGCGAAATGATCTTTATTGCTGAAATGGCCATTTATTGATCTAAACATAATAACAGCAAGCATAATTGCCCCCATAGTTACATGAAAACCGTGAAATCCAGTTAGAAGGTAAAAAGTAGATCCGTAAATTCCTGAATTAGGAGTTATACCTAAATCAGTTATAGCGTGTATATATTCCTCGGCTTGAAGGAATACAAAGAAAAATCCAAGCGCTACTGTTGCAAACAACCAAAATATCAATGCCTTTCTTTTGGCTTCTTTCAATGCCCAATGTGCAATAGTAACTGTTACACCACTTAGTAAAAGTATAGCGGTGTTAATGGCTGGTATCCCAAAAGCAGGGATTACCTCAGTAAATTCTTGGAATGCTTTGCCACCGCCCAGTGCATTTGATGGATCGGGCATTACGTTTGTTGGCCATACCGCTTCAAAAGACGACCATAGAAATTCATGGGTCCCGTTAACTCCTCCTAGTCCCTCGCCATTTAACCATGGAATGGAAAACATTCTCGCGTAGAAAAGTGCACCGAAAAACGCTGCGAAAAACATCACTTCAGACAATATAAACCAGCCCATACCCATGCGAAAGCTTACATCTACTTGCTTATTATAATTCCCAGCCCTACTTTCAGATATTACATCCGAAAACCATCCAATAAACATATATACGAGGGCAGCTATTCCGACAACAAAGACATATTTAGCCCCAGACGAATGATTAAAAAGCATTGCGGAGCCAAGGAAAAAGGTAAACACAGATAAGGTGCCAACGATAGGCCATTTACTTCCATGGGGAACATAATAAAGGTCTTTACTTGCCATAATATACTTCCTATTCTAAAAAAATTAATTACGAATTATCAGGGTTAACCCTAAAAAATGTGTAGGACAATGTTATATCCTCAACTCCTTCAGGTAAGTCTTTGTCAACCTCAAACCTAACTAACATCTCTTGTGTCTCACCAGCCTTTAAGAGCTGATTAACAAAACAAAAGCATTCAGACTTCATAAAATACAATGAAGCCACTGATGGCGACACGCTTGGAACTGCTTGTCCAACAACATCACCACTAAAGTTGTTATGAACTATATAAGTAGCCTCATAAAACTTGCCTGGCTGAACCTTAATATTTCTTACTTTTGGCTTTAGGGTCCATGGCAAATCTCCATTAATGTTCGCATCAAACCGAACTTTTACCCATCTATCTGAGGGGTGCGATTGTTGATTTTCTAACTCAACAACCCTCTGGGTTTTCCCATTAATGCCAGTTAACTTACAAAATACATCGTACAAAGGGACTAATGCGTAGCCAAAACCAAACATTAATACAGTAAAAAAAACTAGGCTTAAAGTTGTTCTCTTTATTTTGCTTTTATTTCTCATTTAGCTTAAGTGCTGCAAAACAAAAAAGAACAAGTAAAAACCACTGGCGATTACACCGAGTATAATGGCCAGCTTTTTATTTTTATTTTTTAACTCTTTGCTTCTCGCATCTTTTTTTGTCATCAACTTAACTAATTAGTGCTCTAACATTGCCTTAGTTAACTTTGGTGGTGTTTCAAAAGTATGGTGAGGAGCTGGAGATGGGACTGTCCACTCTAAACCTTTCGCACCTTCCCATGATAATGCTTTAGCTTTCTTTCCACCCAACACACATTTGATGACAATATAAACAAATAATAACTGAGAAATCCCGTACGCAAATCCACCTATACTAGAAATCATATTAAAATCAGCAAACTGAACATTGTAATCCGGTATTCTTCTTGGCATTCCTGCTAGTCCAAGGAAATGCTGAGGAAAGAATAGGATGTTAGCAGTTATCGTTGATAGCCAAAAGTGAATTTGACCTAATTTCTCATCGTACATATAGCCAGTCCATTTTGGCAGCCAGTAATACACAGCACCCATTAAGGCAAAGACCGCGCCCGTTAAAAGAACATAATGAAAGTGTGCTACCACAAAGTACGTATCATGGTATTGAAAATCTACTGGAGTTATACCCAGCATTAGTCCTGAGAAGCCGCCTATGGTAAATAAGATGACGAATGCTATTGAAAAGAGCATTGGAGTTTCAAAAGTCATTGACCCTTTCCACATTGTAGCCATCCAGTTAAATACCTTAACTCCGGTAGGAACTGCGATAAGCATAGTTGCATACATAAAGAATAATTCGCCTTTTACTGGAAGTCCTACCGTAAACATATGGTGTGCCCACACAAAGAAAGATAGTATTGCGATAGATGCCGTTGCATAAACCATAGAGGCATATCCAAATAATGGCTTTCTAGCGAATGCAGGAATAATTTGCGAGACTATACCAAAAGCTGGGAGAGCTAAAATATAAACTTCTGGGTGACCGAAGAACCAAAATATGTGCTGGAATAATACCGGGTCGCCACCACCGGCAGCATTAAAGAAGCTTGTACCAAAATATTTGTCTGTCAATAACATTGTTACCCCGCCCGCAAGAACTGGGAGTGAGGCTACTAATAAGAATGAAGTAATCACCCATGTCCAGACAAATAAAGGCATCTTCATTAAGGTCATACCAGGTGCCCGCATATTAAATACCGTAACGATAATATTGATTGCGCCCATAATGGAGGATATACCTAAGAAGTGAACTGCCAAGATTAAGAATGGAAATGCAGCTCCCGTTTGTAGGACTAATGGCGGGTACATAGTCCAGCCACCTGCGGGGCCTCCACCCTCCATAAATAATGTACTAATCAATAAGGCAAATGCAAACGGTAATATCCAAAAACTCATATTGTTCATTCTTGGTAACGCCATATCTGGTGCACCAATCATCAATGGAATCATCCAGTTAGCTAGTCCTACTCCAGCTGGCATCACTGCGCCAAAGATCATAATTAACGCGTGTACTGTAACCATCGAGTTATAAAACTGAGGATCGACAAATTGCAAGCCTGGCTGAAATAATTCGGCGCGAATAATCATTGCCATAGAGCCGCCCACAAAAAACATAGTCAACGCAAAAATTAGATAAAGCGTCCCAATATCTTTATGGTTAGTTGAGAAAAACCATCGCTTTAAACCAGTAGGCTTATGGTCATGGTCGTGATCATTTGCTTGTGTGAGAGTGCTCATAGACTATTTCCTAATTTAAATTTTAATGTATTGTTTATTTTTTTGTTCTTGCTTCAGCAACTTCTTTAGCCTGCACAATGTCGCCTGTATCATTACCCCAAGCATTTCTTTCGTAAGTAGTTACTGCTGCTATTTCTACATCAGAAAGCTGTTCCCCGTAGGCTGGCATAATGCCTTTCCCATTTAAAATTTGTTTTATATGGCCTAGTCTCTGAGCTGGCTCTGTAGCCATAGGGCTTCCGGCTAATGCAGGGAATGCTCCCTTCAAGCCTTGGCCGTTTGCCTGATGACACATCAAACATTGAGCTTTATAAACAGTTTCGCCTTTTGTCATTAGCTCTTCCATAGTTAAAACCATACCACTAGTATTTTTCTTTGCTTCTTGCTCAGCCTTCATTTCTGCTACCCATATCTTATATTCGTCCATAGGAACTGCCTTAACAACAATAGGCATATAACCATGCCCTTTACCGCAGATTTCTGCACATTGGCCTCTATAGATACCTGGTTTTTCAATTACCGCCCAGTTATCATTAATAAATCCGGGTATTGCATCACGTTTCCAACCTAATGCTGGGACCCACCATGCATGAATTACATCATTTGCTGTAGTAAGTATCCTAATTTTAGTATTTATAGGCAACACGATAAGGTTATCTACATCCAATAAATAGTTATCTACTTCCATCGGATTTATTCCAGAATCTCTCTGGCTCGCTTCACTACTTTTTTCATCAAGAGCACTATAAATAGTTAAATCCTCATCCAAGTAATCATACTTCCACTTCCACTGATAGCCAGTTGCTTTAAGTGTGATTTGCGCCTCGGAAGTATCATGCATTTTAATGAGTAGTGATGTAGCAGGGACTGCAAGAGAAATAATGATTGCTAGCGGAATAATAGTCCATATGACTTCAACGGTGGTGCTATGAGAAAAAGTGGCTGGCTTCACACCTTTGGATTTTCTATGATGGAATATAGACCAAAACATAATTCCGAAAACAACAATTCCAATAATTGTAACTATCCACAAAGAGAGCATATGAAGGTCATATATTTCATTACTGATTGTTGTAGCTCCGCGTGTAAGGTTAAGCCCCCAGTCTGCAAGCGCTGTAAATGGTAATAAAACTAATCCTACTATTATTTTCTGGAAAATTGATTTCAATTTATTATTACCTTTCGTTTATTAATCTTCAAGTGTTGGATAAAAATCTTTTTGGATATTATCAGTATGAATAAATAATTTCAAGACAATCTATCCATTAATGTAACAATTTTGTGATGAAGTAACAAGCTTGTTAAACCAATTTTTACTTTTATACATACTATAAAATTACCTATAAACGCTTCTATTAAAAGACAGCTAAAAGGTTTTCAGTAAATTATATAAAGCTTTTCTATCCATTTCATTTATTCTTTGAGCTATTCTAAGTTTTTTTCCAGATTTTGAGATGGATATTTCTGATGGCTGTGTCTCTGTAGAAGGAGTGAATAAGAATGAAGACCATTCGCGAACAAAATCAAATTGGTTAACTTTTTTTCCATTAACAAACTCCACTTTTATTTCATACTTATCAACCGTAACTCTCTCAAAATATGAGCTCTTAAGTGCAGTTATATATAAGGCATAGCCTAAAAATAAAACCTCGACACCATAAAAGGGTATTGCAAGGTATATGTTGAATGAGCTTAAAATTAAGGCAACTATTAAGATAAAACCAGCGAACGCTAAATAAACTTTTTTTATCAAGCGCCACGGCATTGCAGGATTTGGTCTAATTATTACCTCATGCTCTTCTTTGCCTAATTGTTTATGCTCAATCATATATATATAATTGCGAACTATGAATTGGTGCCGAGAGTCGGAATCGAACCGACACGCTATTGCTAGCGCGGGATTTTGAATCCCGTGCGTCTACCAGTTCCGCCATCCCGGCATGAAATGACTGAACATTATAACCAAGTAAGGGCACAATGAGAATTGAAGAATTTAATTATATTTTACCTGATGAATTAATTGCACAGTCTCCTCTTAAAGAAAGGGGGGATAGTCGGTTATTAGTTGTTCGTCCTGATAATAACAAAATATCTGATTCCTATTTTAAAGATTTTACTGGGCTGCTAAAAAAAGATGATTTGGTGGTCTTTAATGATACAAAAGTAATTAAGGCTCGATTATTTGGGAAAAAGCTGTCTGGTGGCAAGGTAGAATTACTTATTGAAAGAATTGTAAATGATCAAACTGCTACGGCACTAATTAAAACATCAAAGCGTATTGAAAATAACCTAACAATAACAATTGGGAACGGCAGTTTAATTAAGGTTATTTCAAGAAACAACAATATATTCGAAATACAATTACTGGAGGGCACGTTTTATGACCTTCTTGATAAACACGGGCACGTTCCTCTTCCTCCTTATATTCAAAGAAAAGATGACGATGAAGATGAAATAAGGTACCAAACCGTTTTTGCAAAAGAAGCTGGTGCTGTTGCTGCCCCTACAGCTGGATTACATTTTTCTGAAAAAGATTTTAGTGACATCGAAAAAAAGGGTATTGCTGTAGCCTTTATTACGCTGCATGTAGGATCTGGAACATTTCAACCCATCAAGGTCGAAGATATCAATAAGCATACTATGCACCAAGAAGTCTATAATATTGACAAATACATTATCGATAAAATTGCAACAACTAAAGCTGCAGGTGGGAGAATAATAGCTATAGGTACAACAGTCTTGCGTGCTCTTGAAAGCGCTTATGAAGAAGACCAAATTAAAACAGGTTACAATGAAACGAACATATTTATTAAACCAGGCTTTAAGTTTAAGGTTGTTGATGCATTATTTACCAATTTTCACCTTCCTAAGAGCACACTTCTAATGCTTGTATCAGCATTTGCTGGCCGTAAATTTATTAAAAATGTATACCAGCATGCTGTGGATAATAAATACCGCTTTTTTAGTTATGGTGATGCAATGTTTATTGAACAAAAAGATAAAAATCAAGCCGAACTAAATATAACCTAAAGGAATATTATTAAAATGAATTCAAAAATTATACTTTTCATCATGCTCAGCACATTGTCGCATATAGCTACTAGTGAAATTCTTAAGAATGCTGAGCTTGCAGTTAAAATTGCTCTAAAGAAAGAACCTACTACAAGACCGCAAACAATTACATTTATTGGGGCTGAGAAAAAGTATTATATTGCAGATGGCGGCTTAGCTCCTTTGGGCTCAGCTTACGAGGCACCAATATCAAAATCCCTGATTCACACTTATGATGAGCAAGGAAGCTACCTTGACTCCACGCGAGCCGGCTTTGATAATCGATCTATTTATTACAACGAAAAGACATTTCAGTTGGAGACTATTACCTATAACGTATCCAGTCAGGCAGGGTTTGCACCTATGACTGGAATTTTTTCCTTAGAACTTAATGATAAAGGCATGCTAACTGGAAAATCGGGTGTTATCTCAAATTTTGCACCAGCATTTGGTAGCGCCTCAACGATGCCAACATTTGATGCAAAAAATAATGTGTACTATGCGAAACAAGAAAGAACAAACGATGTGTTTGTAGTTGATGCTAATGATTTTCAGTTAAAACATACCATTAAATTAGACTTTAAAAGTGCTGGTGTTGAACATCATGATGTAGCAGCTAGCTTTATTGCATTCACGGGTAAGAAGGATGCTGAATTCATCTTGTTAGACGTAGATCACAGACGTTTTTTAATCTATGACATTGCAGGAAAATACAAAGGCGCATCAAAGCTTCCGTCGGACCTAAAAATTAGATCAAAGAACCACTTTAATGGTCTGGGCTATAGTAATGATTATTTTTTCGTTTACATTGATTCTGAAAACGAATTTGGAACCTACCAAGGTTACAAGGTGTTAAATTAACTTACAAGATGGTTAAGTAAGTCATCGTTAGCTATCATTACTGCTGCTGAGGCAGACCTATTCTTATATTCGTATTTGTTTTCAACGAGCGTTTTTTCGCTTAGCGTAACCCTATGCGGGATTCCCAGAAGCTCTGCTTCGTTAAACATAACTCCTGGCCGCAATCCTCTATCATCCAACAAAACATCGTAGCCGTCTGCAATTAATGACTGGTAAAGATTATCTACAGCTTTCTTTACCAAAGGGCTCTTGTCATAACCAATTGGCGTAATAATGACTTCAAAAGGGGATATAGACTGTGGGAAAATGATCCCGTTATCGTCATGATTTTGCTCGATTGCTGCAGCGACAATTCTTGATACACCTATGCCATAACAACCCATAATCATCGGAGATGGTTTGCCTGATTCATCTATAAATGTTGCTTTCATTGCATCTGAATACTTAGTTCCCAGCTGAAAAATATGGCCGACCTCAATACCTCTACAAGTTTTTAAATTCTCCTTGTTTGGATGATTCTTAGCGACTTCAATATTTGCAGCAAAATCGGAATTTTCATCATAAACAATCTCATCTTCTCCCGACTCTGCTAAGACATGAAATTCATGCGACCCGTCTCCTCCGATAGCTCCATTGTCTGCCTGAACTGCTCTAAAGGTTAAGCCGATTTTTGTAAAAATGGCATTGTAAGCTTGAAACATCAAACTATACGTATGTTTAAGGGACTCCATATCTGCATGAAAAGAATAAGCGTCTTTCATTAAAAATTCTCTGGCTCGCATAACACCAAATCTAGGCCTTATTTCATCACGAAATTTCATTTGAATTTGATAGAAATTCATAGGTAATTGCTTGTAGCTATTTAGCTCATTTCTTACCACATCGGTAATAACTTCCTCATGAGTGGGGCCAAAACAAAAAGAACGATCGTGCCTGTCACTTATCTTTAACATCTGGGGGCCAAATAAATCCCACCTTCCTGTCTCCTTCCATAATTCTGCAGGTTGAATAGCAGGCATAAGAATCTCTATTGCACCCGCCTGATTCATTTCTTCTCGGATAATGTTTTCAATCTTTTTTAAAACTCTAAGGCCCATGGGCATCCAGGTATAAAGTCCCGATCCAAGTTTTTTTATTAATCCTGCACGGATCATTAGCTGATGACTTACAAGCTCTGCATCAGCAGGAGCCTCTTTGAAGGTTGAAATATAAAATTTAGATGCTTTCATTGTTTATGATCACTTTTACTTATTTTCTAGTTTATTAAATAGCAATTGAATATCTTCCCATAAAACTGCTTTTTTCTTTGGAGTTTTAATCATTTGATCCAATGTTACTTTGGTCCTAATTATAATTGAAGAATGATATCTTTTACCAAAACCCTCCTCCGAACAACGAAGCTCATCTGCTATCAACAAAATATAGTGGGGATTAGTTGCAAGATCAATTAAGCTCATATCGAAAGCGCTTAATATTTTAAAATTATCATTCTTCCTGTCGGTAATTGAACTCAAATAATTAGTAATATTTTTGAAAAGTTTTTGCTTGCCTGCAATGTCGGCTTCATCGGTTATAGCTAGAATTAAAAAAGGGCATTGCTTGTGTTCGAGCTCTTGGTAAAAAGCAATCATATTAACTGGAGCGTCCTTACGAACCAGCTCTTTCCAAATAGGATTTAAACCTAATTCCTCATAAATTAATGGCCTAGCGATCTTATCATTCATAGTTCCAGTCCCATCAAAATCCCATTCTCTTTTCCATTCAGTGTTTTGTAATAATTATTCCTGATGCCCAACTCATTAAATCCATTTTTTTCATAGAGTTTGATAGCTTTGACGTTTGAGACCCGCACTTCTAAAAAAATACTGGTGGCATGAAAGTCTCGACTTAAATTCTTTATATGGTTGACAAGATAATGTCCAAAACCTTTATTCTGTTTGCATGCTTTAATTGCAATATTTAAAATCTGGCATTCGTTAGCAGCTATCAATGCAATGTAATAACCAACGATCATATCATCCAAAAAAAATACCTTAAAGATATTTTTTGCAGTTAACGAGTCCTGAAAATTCTTCGTTGACCATGGGCTAAAATGCACCTCGTTCTCGATTTTTACTACGCCGTTAATATCAGCTAGGTGGGCATCTCTTTCTTCTAATATTGCAATCATGATTTTTTATTTTTTTGTCTTTCGATAATTGTATTAGCCACTTTATTCCTTATATAAATTGGTGATGCATTCGCAAGGTCAAATACATCACCAAGTCGATTTTTTGCTAACCTTGCAACCACCCCTGCCAACGGACAATCTTCTTCAATAAAGGTAGGGTTTAAAGAGTCGTATTTTGATCTTAATTCTTCATGGTATATTTTAACCCCTGACCCTATGATTATTGGGTTATCAAGCCTTGATGATGGAAGAGTTCCGGGGTCATAAACACCAAGATCATTTAATTGTCTGGGCCTACCATTAATAGATTCAAACATACCTATATACAATTGATTCATTCTTGCGTCGACACAGCTAATCGTATTTTTTTCAGGGTGGATTGCTGCTAAAGCTTCTAAAGAGCTCACACCCACGATTGGAATATTTTTTGCAAATGCAATGCCATAGGCTATTCCAGACGCCACCCTTACTCCACTAAATGATCCAGGTCCTGAACAAAAGGCAAGGCCTTGAACATCTTCAAAGGAAAGGCTTGAGTCTTTTAGCAATGAGTTTATTTCAATAATTATTCGTTCAGAATTTTCTCTATTTCCCTTGTAGGTTTTTTCCTCAAGCTCTCCGTTACGCAAAAGTGCTATAGAAAATAAGGGCCCAGATGTGTCTAGCGATATAATCATTTCAAATAATTATAAACTCTTTAAAAAGCTCGTAACATCTATTTCTTGCCTCGTTCTTTTAAAATCTGGGAGGCTTTTCCATATTCTCTTTCCATATGGCTTGTCGATAATTCTAGTGTCGCATATCATTAATACTCCCCTATCCACCTCATCACGAATAAGCCTTCCGGCACCTTGCTTCAAAGATATAATTGCTTGAGGTAATTGAAAGGTCATAAATGGGTTCTCTCCGCGCTCTTTTAGGCGATTGATTCTTGACTCAAATACTGGATCTCCTGGGGACTGGAAGGGGAGCTTATCAATAATTACTAATGACAACGAAGGACCTCTCATATCTATTCCCTCCCAAAAACTCATTGACCCAATAAGAACTGCATTGCCATATGATTTGAAACGGTCTATTAGGGTTCTTTTAGAGTCTTCGCCTTGGGTTAATATTGGGAAACTCAGATCATGCTGTTCAAACTCAGATTTTAACAATGCAGATATTTCCCGCATTGATTTTAGGCTTGTAGAAAGAATAAAGGTTCGGCCTTTCGCCGCTTCGATTAATGGGTAAATCTTTTTAATTACGGTTAAATTGAAAACAGCGGAATTAGGGTCCGGCATATTGTTTGGAACATACAAACAAGCATTACTTTTGAAATCAAAAGGACTGTTTAGTTTTTTTGACACAGCATCTGATAAACCCATTAAATTCTGGAAAAAATTGAAGCTATCATTAACTGCTAAGGTTGCTGAGGTAAAAATCCAGGCTATTTTATTTTGTTCCCTAAATTTTCCAAAGCCCTCGGCGATAGAGAAGGGAGTCATATTGAATTGAATTGACTTGGAAAAAATATCCAACCAATAAACATACTGATCATTTTTTTCTGCAAACCAATGGCTTAGCTTTTCAACAATAACATCGTGCCGCTCTATGATTTTTTTTTGTTCTGGGCTTTGGTCATCTAACAAAGTAAAAATCTGGCCAAGATTCAAGAACGAAGAATGGATAGACTTAAGCTTTTCAGTAAAATCAACAATACTGGTAATTTTTTCAAAGGTCACTCTCTCATTGATTGCTCCAAACTGCCCCCTTAAATCCTTAATCTCATCAAGAATTCCGGCTGAAATATCAATTAATTTTTTATGATTTTTTCCTAACTTATCATAAAGTAGCTGCGCATCTTGCATCAAATAAACTAATTCATTGGTAGAAAAATTGTTGCCAAAAAAAATAGAGGCGATATCTGGAACTTGATGTGCTTCATCAAATATAACCGTATTAGCTTTTGGAAGGATTTCTGAAATTTCTTCATCTTTCAACATGAAGTCAGCAAAAAATAAATGGTGGTTAACAATAACCACTTCTGCGGTTAGGGCTTCTTTTCTTGCTTTCAATAAAAAACAACTTTTTGCAAATTCACAACTTTGCCCTAAGCAGTTGTCTGCGGTTGAAGTTACCATTGGCCATATTGTTGAAAATTCAGGAACATTTTCAATCTCAGAAATCTCACCACTGTTCGAGTGATCTGAGAAATGCTTAATTTTTTGTAGGTAAGTACCGTCTTCCTTATTTACAAACTGAGCACTTTGAATGGAATCCTCCATCCTTAATTGGCATACATAATTCGATCTTCCCTTTAAAAGATTTACTTTAATAGGTATCTTCAGGGCTTCTCGTATTTTTGGGATGTCTTTATTAAAAAGCTGGTCCTGAAGGTTTTTTGTCGCAGTTGAAATAATGACCTTACCTCCTGCCATTAACGCTGGGGCAAGATAAGCAAATGTTTTTCCTATACCTGTTCCGGCTTCTACCACTAAGGGGTCTTGATTTGTAATTGCAATGTCAACCATTTGCGCCATTTCTACCTGGCTTGGTCTTATTTGGTAACCATCAATAACCTGGCTTAATGGTCCATTTGAATCAAAAAATTCAGTAACAGAGGGTTGTGTCATTTTCTTTTACCTGAGTCATTATGCCCCAAAGCTCTGTCAGGATCGATGAGGTCTCTTATCCGAATTTTTATGCTCTTTATCTCAAGAAATCCCCCTTCCTCGAGTCTGGAAAAAATTAATTTGTTATTGCACCATATTTCAAACCTCCCTGAATCGCTCGGAACTAAATTTAGAGAGGAGATGTCAGTATTGAAGGTGTTAATAATTTCTTGGGCCATCCATGCAGCTCGAGCAAGCCAACCACATTTTGTGCAAAAAAAAATTTTTATTGTATTTTCTGATTTCATAGGTGAAATTTAAATTCTAATTTTATTTGGACTCGGATATAAGGTATATTCTTATTAACGTTTTATCATACAGAAGGTTTAAAAAAGAAAAAATATGCGCTCAAAATTCGAAAAGGTAACACTTATTTTTATTGGTAGTCTCCTCGGTATCTTGATTAGCGTCAATTTACCAGTCTTTGCAGACAAAACCAAATCCTCCGATCTTCCCATAGAGGATCTTAGAACATTTGCTGAAGTTTTTGGAAAGATAAAAACTGACTACGTGGAAGTTGTTGAAGACAAAAAACTTCTAAGCGAGGCATTAACGGGTATGCTATCCGGGCTAGATCCTCATTCAACTTACTTAGATTTAGACCACTTTAAGGATTTGCAACAAGGGACCTCAGGAGAGTTTGGCGGCCTAGGCATTGAAGTTGGTATGGAAGATGGGTTTGTTAAAGTAATATCACCGATTGAAGATACCCCTGCATATGATGCTGGATTAAAAAGTGGTGACTTAATCATGAAGCTTGATGAAACCTTAGTTAAAGGATTAAATCTTAATGACGCTGTAAAGCTAATGCGAGGTAAGCCAGGGACACCCATCAACCTTCAAGTTCTTCGCAAAGGGGTTGATACTCCTATTGATATTAAGATTGTTAGAGCACAAATAAAAACTAAAAGTGTTAAAGCAAAGATGATTGAGCCAAATTATGGTTACGTTAGAGTCACACAATTTCAAGAAAGAACTGGGGAAGACCTAGCTGATGCATTGCAAAAATTGTGGAAGGAAAATAAACATCCATTGAATGGTTTAATTCTTGATATGCGCAACAACCCGGGAGGGCTATTAAATTCAGCTGTTGCTGTTTCAGCTGCATTTTTAAATGAGGGTGATTTAGTCGTCTATACAGAAGGCCGGGCTCCTGACTCCAAGATGCATCTGACAACGATTCCAGAAAATTTTATTAGGGATAATCCACAAAAAAATAACTATATCAATAAATTGCCACTGGGCTATAAAAATACGCCATTAGTTGTGTTGGTAAATAATGGGTCTGCTTCCGCTTCAGAGATTGTTGCTGGAGCCCTCCAAGATCATAAAAGAGCCCTTGTTGTAGGGACAAGAAGTTTTGGTAAGGGGTCAGTGCAAAGTATATTACCAATGAATAACGGTACTGCTATTAAACTAACAACAGCAAGATACTTCACTCCTAATGGCAGATCAATTCAAGCAAAAGGTATCGATCCAGACATTATTATTGAGGATGGCAATCAAGATATCCCTGTAATGCGTGAAGCTGATCTAACGAACCGACTCTCAAATCCTGAAGAAAAAAATAATCGTAAAGCGTCTGAGGATGATGCAGAAAAAAAACCTACGAGCGACGGGGGTGAAGCCTTAAGAAATTACAAGCCAATAGAGCTAGGTGGTCAAGATGACAAGCAATACGCAGAAGCTGTAAAAATTCTTAAGGATATTGACCGGTATCAAAAAAATTAACGGGGAAATTGAGCTCACAACCTAAAATACTATGCTCGATAAAATATTAATAGAAATTGACAGAGCACTTAAGACGCTCACAGTAGAGCCTGTAGCAAAGAGGGTCCGTCCAGATTTTTCCATCAAAGACAATAGCTCAATTGCTCAAAACAATAAAAAAATCAACGCTCAGTTCATGAGAGTTAATCATTCTGGAGAAATATGCGCTCAAGCGCTTTATCGAGGTCAGCTTTTCTTTAATAAAAATTCTTTAATTAAATCAGAGCTGGAGAAAGCGGCCGATGAAGAAGTTGACCATCTTGCCTGGTGTAACCTAAGAATCAAGGAATTAGGTGGTCAAACAAGCAAGCTTAACCCTTTTTTATATTCAGGCTCTTTTGTCATTGGTGCAATTACTAGCTTTATAGATGAGAAATCTAATCTTGGGTTTTTAGCAGAAACAGAGAAGCAAGTAGCATCACATTTATCTGGCCACCTTGAGCGCGTAGACAAGAGTGATATAAAAACCATTCGCATATTAGAGGCTATGAAAGCAGATGAAGAGGGTCATGAGAATTCAGCAATCAAAATGGGGGCTAAAGAACTTCCACTGTTAACAAAAAAAATTATGGCAAAAGCTTCAAAATTGATGACAAAAACTACTTTTTATATATGATGAGAACATGCAAAAATTTAAAGACATATTAGAAACCCTTGAAGATGCAACCCATGTCAAAACTATTCAATTGTTTGACACAGATAAAAATTTAATCTCCACTATACAAAGCAAGCCTGGTACGCTTGGATCCATTCGCGTTTACCATCATCTATGGAAGACTTTTGGAATGATTGATGTGAATGCGGCTATTGAAGGAATTGACTTGTATTCAGAGCATGCTGAAAATGCTCAAAATAACCCTGGAAGACATCCAAATATAGACATCTTAATGAATGTAATTGAAAATGAAGAAGTTTTAACCGTAAAAATAATTAAGTAATTTCTTTTAGGTTTATGATTCTGTAATCATGCGTTATTTCCACACTTTTACTCATCATAATGGTTGCGGAACAATATTTTTCCGCTGATAGCCGAATTGCTCTCTCAACAGAGCCTTCATCCAAATCATTGCCTTCAATCATAAACCTTATATGAATTTTAGTAAAAACCTTAGGTGCTTCGCTTGCTCTTTCAGCACTTATAAGCGCTTCGCAACTCTTAATGGATTGCCTAGATTTCTTCAGTATTGTAACTACATCAAATGATGTGCAGCCCCCCATACCTAGTAACATTAACTCCATCGGCCTCATGCCCTTATTCTCGCCGCCCAATTCTTTTGGTCCGTCCATCATTACCTGATGTCCAGAATCAGACTCGCCACGAAAATTTACCTTGTCAATCCATTTAATTTTAGCCTTCATCTATTCAATTCCAAGAAGCTCCACATCAAAAATTAAGTCAGCATTTGGCGGAATAACGCTCCCCGCACCCCTAGTCCCATATCCCATATCTGATGGAATAATTATGGTTCTTGAGCCACCTATCTTCATTCCTGCAAATCCTTGGTCCCACCCTTTAATAACTTGTCCAACGCCAAGAACAAAAGTGAATGGCTCCCCTCTGTCTTTAGAGCTATCAAACTTGTTACCTTTGTTACTGTTAGCATTAACGTCATATAACCACCCTGTATAATGAACGGTCACTGTTAGCCCCTTTTCTGCTTCTCGCCCTTCTCCTACCATGGTGTCAGTTGTTACAAAGTCAGTCATTTTATTTTCCTTTTTTATTTGTTCTTCAAGTTTAATTTCAATCGCCCAAGTCAAACTTGAGCTTATTAAGAGCATCATAGCAATTACAAATTTCATCACCGTCATTACCTCGTGTTAATTTCTAATAATTCAACCCTATTAAATCGTCAATAAAAGGTTGGGCTTTATTTGCTTTATTTCCATTCATAATAAAAACAAAGGCAAGCATATCACCTTCATTATTTAAAAAAAATCCCGCAATACTAACAACATCCTTTAATGATCCTGTCTTAAAATGTCCTTTCTGCTTGAATTTATCTGACTGCATTCTATCCGTAAGAGTGCCGTCTATCGAAGCTATTGGAAAAGACGCTATCATTTCAGGCATCAACGGGTCATTGTATATTTTTTGTAGAGTTTGCAAAAGTTGATTAGAGCTTATTTTTATATTTCTTGAAAGCCCTGCCCCATTATCCACAAAAAAATTTTTAAAGGTTAGTCCTTCTCGTTGCAACCATCTATTTATATATTCATTAACCATATCTTCAGTTGGCCTAATACCACTGACCTCCCTAATAACTGTTAACATTAAATTTCTTGCCATTAAATTTAAACTAAATTTATTAGTATCTCTTATTAGTTCGCTGACTGGCCTTGAGTAGTGAGTACTTATCACTTTTTTATTCGCCATTTCCTCGTAGGTTTTTTTTACGTGTCCGCTATATGCCCCCCCATTTCTCAACCATATTTCTTTGAAGACTTCGTGAAAGTAAAGTGAGTTTTCAAGCAAAGCCAGATCAATTTCCTTGCCAATACATTGATTGCTAAAGCTTCCGGAGAACCTTATATTTTCAGTGTCTATTATTTCAATCCCAAGTAGTGATTTCCAATTGGCACATGGTCGATTATTATTTTTTAGACCGTTGATAATCCTTAGCTGGCTTAAATACGGTTCGAAAATAATTTTAACTTTGTCCTTCACAGGATAAAATTTAAAATTAATCGTATTGCTTTGTAAGCTTATTGGACTTGGGAGCACGTTATAAGCTCTGAAAGGACTACTATCAAAGTTCATTTTATTGGGCATAGCCCCAAAAAAACTGTAATCCAATACCAGGTTACCGTTAATATTTTTTATTCCGAGTCTTTGAATTTCTCTAACCATTTTTTCAAGATCAGCAATGGAAAAGGATGCGTCACCAGTTCCGCTAAAAATTAAATCTCCATTTAAAGTAGCTTCATCAATCCTCCCGGTATAGGAAAATTCTGATCGCCATTTGTAATTTGGGCCTAAATCTTTCAATGCAATAAAAGTGCTATAGATCTTAACCAATGAAGCCGTATTAAATAAAGTTTCTGCATTATGACTAATAATTGGCTTAGCCTTGTCTGACAAGTTTTGTATGGCAAAGCTATAGCTTTCTTGATCAAAGCGATACTTATGATTGAGACTTTTAATATTTTTAGGAAGTTCCGCATAAAGATTGACCGGAAAAAATACAGCTAAACCTATCGCAAAAATGGTGTCTCTAAGCATAGCGTTTGATTGCTTCTTCTGAAGTTTTTACCATATGCCTCATTTCTAGGTCATTAATCGTATAAGGCGGCATAAAATAGATGGTCCGATTTATTGGTCTTATAAAAAGACCATTAGCAACGCAAGACTGAATTACTTTCTGAATATTGACGTTATTGTTTAGTTCAAAAGCCCAAATCATCCCTATGTTCCTAAAATGACTAATGGGGAGATCTTTGTGACTTTCAAATAGCTTGTTAATTTTTTTTGCTTTGATTGCATTATTACCTATCACATCATTATCCTTAAAGATTGATAATGTGCCGAGGGCCGCACTACATGCCAAAGGATTCCCTGTATAGCTATGTGAATGAAGAAATCCTTTTCTTACGTCTTTATGGTAAAAAGCTTCGTAAATTTCATCTTTTGTTAATGTAACTGAAAGTGGAAGGTATCCTCCAGTAAGGCCTTTGGAAAGGCATAAGAAGTCGGGTGTAATATTTGCATATTGATGCGCAAATAACTTCCCCGTTCTCCCGAAACCAACAGCAATTTCATCCACAATCATATGGATATCATACTCATTGCAAAGGCTTCTAATATCTTTTAAATACTGTTTGTCATAAATACCCATGCCTGAAGCGCATTGGACAAGGGGCTCTAAAATAAAACTTGAAATTAAATGGGCTTTTTCATCAAAAAGTTTTTTTACCTTATCGACTTGAGCTGATGTAAATTCCTTAATAGATTCATTTGGCGCTTTAAGACGCCAGTCGGGTGAATCGACCTGCAAATGCTTTTGCATTAACTGGCTGTAATGCTCTCTAAAAATAGGTACGTCAGTTACTGATAAAGCTCCCAATGTTTCACCGTGGTAACTATTTTGCAAATAAACAATTTTGACTTTCTGTGTTTTACCTTTTTCTCTCCAATAATGCGAACTCATTTTTAAAGCGATCTCAATCGCATTGGCGCCATCACTTCCATAAAAACAATGCCCAAGTCCAGTTAGCTCACTGAGCTGCTCAGACAAACTAATTACAGGCTCATGAGTCATGCCAGCAATCATAGAATGTTCAAGCTGATTTAATTGTTTACTGACAAAGGCTTTTATTATCTTATTGTTGTGTCCAAATAAATTTACCCACCACGAACTTGTTGCATCAAGGTATTTTTTTCCTTCAAAATCTATAAGCCAAGAGCCTCGGCCCTTTGCAATAGGAATAAGAAGCTGCTTTTCATAATGCTTCATTTGTGAGCATGGGTGCCATACAGACTTCAAGCTTCTTTTAACAATTGATTTATTCTTCATAACTATGGTGCTGGGTTCATACATCTAAGATGTATATCATCAATTTTTTTTATTACACTGTCATCAAGCTTGAGTGCGTAAGCTTCTATATTTTCCTTAAGCTGGTTTATGGATGTAGCTCCGATAACGGTACTTTTCACAAACCATTGATGGTATACAAAAGACAGTGCCAAAGATGTTGGGCTAACACCAATTTCTTTAGCTAATACTACATAGCTTGCTACTGCTTTCGGCACTCCTGGCTTATCGAACCTTTGAGCATAGCCTTTAAACAAATTGACTCTTCCTCTTTCTTGAGGATTTTTTAGGTATTTCCCTGTTAGGTGCCCAAATCCAAGTGGCGAATATGGAAAAAAACTTACTCCCTCTCGGTACATTATTTCTGTCAATCCTAATTCAGCAATTCGATTTAACAAGCTGTAATTATTTTGTACATTACAGATGACTGGTAATCCTTTTTCGCGGGCAATACGAATAAATTCCATTACCCCCCACGACCACTCATTAGATAAGGCAATAAAACGAGCCTTGCCTGATACAACTAATTCACCGAGCGTTGTTAGTTGCTCTTCTATTGAAACCCAATCAATTTTTATCCCGTCCTTATATTCCATCTCAGGATCAAACTTGTACTGTCCAAACATAGGGACATTTCTCTCGGGCCAATGAAGATATAATAAATCAACATAATCAGTTTGCAGTCTTTGCAGTGACGCATCAACGGACTCAATAATATTATTTCGATCTAGAGATGAAGGCCCTCCTCTTATCCATGACAAATCTCGCCTTGGTCCTGCTACTTTTGTAGAAAGAACAATATCTTCCCTTTTTTGATTTTTTAACCAATTCCCAACAATTACTTCTGTTTTTGTGTAGGTTTCAGATTTTGGAGGAACTGGATATAGCTCTGCTACATCTAGACTATTGATGCCTTGATCAATAGCAAAATCTAATTGCTGAAAAGCTTCTTCTTGGGTGTTTTGATCACCAAAGGTCATAGTACCCAAAGTGATGGGAGATACTAATAATGACGAATTTCCAACTGATCTATAATCTTTCTTTTCAAACATTTTTTATTAAAAACAATAATTTATAAAATAATTTATGCTTATGCCCTTGAATTTTGCAACATTCGTCCCTATTATTAGCACTCTATCAAGTTGAGTGCTAATTTTGCATTAGACTTTAGATAAATTTAAACAAACTTAAGAATACACTACTAGGAGAACTAACAAATGAAAATTCGTCCTTTACATGATCGCGTTATTGTAAAGCGTCTCGAAGAAGAGCGTACAACAGCTTCAGGTATTGTTATACCAGAAAGCGCATCTGCTGAGAAACCAGACCAAGGAACAATAGAAGCTATTGGTAATGGAAAAGTTCTTGAAGATGGATCCATTAGAGCCTTGGATGTAAAAGTCGGTGACAAGGTACTTTTTGGGAAATATGCTGGGCAAGCAGTTAAAGTCGATGGTGAAGAACTTCTTGTTATGAGAGAAGAAGACATTATGGGCATTGTTGAATAAATCTTTAAGTTAACTAAATTAATTTATGAATACGGAGAAACAATAACATGGCAGCTAAAGACGTAAGATTTGGTGATGATGTTCGCCAAAAAATGGTTAAGGGAGTCAATATCTTAGCTAATGCAGTAAAGGTCACAATGGGCCCTAAAGGGAAAAATGTAGTCCTAGAAAGGTCATTTGGAGCACCAACTATTACTAAAGACGGTGTTTCGGTTGCAAAGGAAATAGAGTTGCAAGACAGATTTGAAAATATGGGCGCTCAAATGGTAAAAGAAGTGGCTTCAAAAACTTCTGATAGCGCAGGAGATGGAACAACTACAGCCACAGTGCTTGCACAAGCAATTATTCGTGAAGGTATGAAATCTGTTGCTGCTGGGATGAACCCAATGGATCTTAAAAGAGGTATTGATAAAGCCGTTGAGTCTGCAGTAGCTGAGCTTCATAAGCTTAGTAAGCCTTGTAATACAAGCAAAGAAATTGCTCAGGTAGGCTCTATATCAGCAAACTCTGATGCATCCGTAGGTAAAATTATTGCTGATGCAATGGATAAAGTTGGAAAAGAAGGGGTGATTACAGTTGAAGACGGGTCTGGTTTAACTAATGAGCTTGATGTGGTTGAAGGCATGCAATTTGACAGAGGCTACCTATCACCTTACTTTATAAATAATCAAGATCGACAAATAGCTTTACTTGAAGATCCATTTATTCTGCTTCATGATAAAAAAATATCAAGCATAAAAGATCTTCTGCCTGTTTTAGAGCAGGTAGCTAAAGCCAGCAAACCATTATTGATTATTGCTGAAGACATTGAAGGTGAAGCACTCGCGACTCTAGTGGTTAATAATATTAGGGGCATTATTAAGGCCGTAGCCGTTAAGGCTCCTGGTTTTGGTGACAGAAGGAAAGCGATGTTGGAAGATATTGCTATTCTTACTGGTGGGACAGTAATTTCCGATGAAGTTGGATTAACTTTAGAGAATGTGAAAATCGAAGATCTAGGTCAAGCCAAGAAAATTGAAGTTGGTAAAGAAAATACGATAGTTATTGATGGTGCAGGTAGCCAAGAAAATATCAAAACACGCATCGGACAAATTAAAACTCAAATTGAAGAGTCATCAAGTGATTATGACAAGGAAAAACTTCAAGAACGTGTTGCTAAATTGGCTGGCGGTGTTGCTGTTATTAAAGTTGGTGCTACCACAGAAATTGAAATGAAAGAGAAGAAAGCTAGGGTTGAGGATGCTCTTCATTCTACAAGAGCAGCTGTGGAAGAAGGTATTGTTCCTGGAGGCGGTGTGGCTCTAATTAGAGCTAAAGATGCTATCGCTAGAACTAAAGGGGAAAATGCCGATCAGGAAGCTGGAATTCAAATTGTACTTCGTGCAGTGGAAGATCCATTAAGGCAAATCGTCTCTAATGCAGGAATTGAATCGTCAGTAGTGGTTAATAAGGTTGCTGAAGGAAAAGGTAACTACGGATTCAATGCGGCAAATGAGACATATGGCGATATGGTTGAAATGGGTGTGTTAGATCCAACCAAAGTCACAAGATCAGCATTGCAAAATGCAGCATCAATTGCAGGGTTAATGCTTACAACGGAATGTATGATTGCCGATCTACCTAAAGATGAGTCTGCTCCAGCTATGCCTGATATGGGTGGTATGGGTGGTATG
>DGAZ01000024.1:23452-38209 GCA_002384685.1 Methylophilales bacterium UBA4017
ATGGGTGGTATGGGTGGTATGATGTAATAAAACATCGCCTGATGTTCAAAGAAGGGCCTCTTTTGAGGCCTTTTTTTTCGCCTCAATCTAAATGTTGAGAGTGTATTGTGACGGATACTTTTCATGCATTATTAAAGGAAATTAAATCAAAACTTTTCTTGTTAATAGTAAAATGAAAAATAAATGATGTAGCATATGGGCATGAATGATCCAATAATAAATAGTCAACACAATCAAGAGCTAAATCTCAAGCAACAGGAAGCTGTTACCCTGTCTAATCAATCAGCCCTCATTTTAGCTGGGGCCGGAAGCGGAAAAACTAAGGTATTAACATCGCGTTTTGCCTGGCTAATTCAAAATCAAATTTCTAGCCCTGGTGGGATTCTTGCGGTAACATTTACAAATAAAGCAGCCAAAGAAATGTTAGTGCGGATATCTGCACAGCTTCCTATCAACCCTAGGGGAATGTGGGTTGGGACATTTCATGGTCTTTGTAATCGCTTTCTAAAAAAACATTACCAAGAGGCAAATCTTCCGCAGGTATTTCAAATTCTTGATAGTGCAGATCAAAAGTCTGCTATAAAAAGAGTAATGAAACAAATGAATGTTGATGAAGACTTTCTTCCATCAAAAGAAGTTCTTTATTTTATTAATGCCAATAAAGAAGAAGGGATTAGATCCCATGCCTTTAAGTCTTTTGATGACATTTCTGAGAAAAAAAATGAGATATATAAGGCCTATGAAAATCAATGCCTGAAAGAAGGCGTTGTAGATTTTGCTGAGCTCTTGCTACGTTGTTTAGAGCTATTTCAAAATAAACCAATGATACGTGAGCACTACCAATCCATCTTTCAACATATTCTTGTAGATGAATTCCAAGATACCAGTAAATTACAGTATGAATGGCTTAAACTGCTGACCTCAAAAACCAGTTTTATCTTTGCTGTAGGCGACGACGATCAATCTATTTATGGCTTCAGGGGTGCTAGGCCAGGAAATATGAATGACCTTCAGAAAGACTTTAAGATTAAGAATATCATCAAGCTTGAGCAAAATTATCGTTCAAAAAATAATATCCTCAATGCCGCTAATGCCATTATTGAAAATAATGCTAATAGATTAGGGAAGAATCTATGGTCAGAAGCTGGTGATGGAGACTTAATTCGTCAATACAATGCTCTTGATGATCGATTTGAGACGAGCTATATTCTTGATGAAATAAAGGCTCTTCATCGTGCAGGTTCGCGCTATGATCAAATTGCAATTCTATACAGAAATAATGCCCAATCTCGTGTAATTGAAATGGCAATGGTATCAAATAATATTCCTTATAGAGTATATGGTGGGCTGCGATTCTTTGAGAGAGCAGAAATTAAAAGCTCTTTGGCTTACCTCAGACTTATCACAAATAAAAACGATGATACTGCATTTCTTAGAATAGTTAATTTCCCCCCAAGAGGGATTGGTGCCAAGGCTCTTGAACAAATTCAGGATATTGCAAATGCAGAAAAAATCTCATTATGGCAGTCTGCGGAAGCCGTTGAGTCAGAAAATAAAAACACTAAAATTTCATTCTTTGTCCATCTGATCAGGCATATTGAAGACCAAATTCAAGGAAACAATATCGATGAGTCTATCGACTTTATTAATTCATATTCAACACTCAAGGATCATTATGGAAAAGATAAGGATGGAAGTTCACGAATTGAAAACCTTGATGAATTGGTTTCAGCGGCTAAAGCATACCTAAATGAATTTCGTGAAGAAAATAACCAGGATGAAAATGGAGATAATAAAGCATCCATATTGGCAGATTTTCTAGACTTTACTTCACTTGAAAGCGGTGAGCTGCAAGCTTCTGCTGGAGATGATGCATTGCAATTAATGACAATACATTCATCAAAAGGCTTGGAGTTTGATACGGTCTTCATTACCGGCCTAGAAGAGGGCTTGTGCCCACATGAACGAAGTCTTTCAGAGAATAATGGGCTTGAGGAAGAGCGAAGGTTGATGTATGTAGCAGTAACCAGAGCAAGAAAAAAGCTCTACCTAACCTTAGCACAATCAAGGCTAACTTACGGCCAAACAATGTACAACCTGCCATCAAGATTTTTAGATGAAATTCCTAATGAACTTATTAAAAGAATTAATGCCCCAAAAAAAGTGTTTGCATTTTCTTCGCCAAAAATTGCAGTCCATTCTGAATCAAAGCATACATGGAAAATCGGAGCTGCAGTGGAACATGCAAAGTTTGGAGTGGGAATTGTTACCGGTTATGAGGGGAACGAGAATGATTTGAGAGTACAAATTAATTTCCATAGCCATGGTGTTAAATGGCTTGCAATGGAGTATGCAAAATTAGTTGAAATCTAAAAGCCTATTACTTAAAAATAGCTTTGAACGTTACACTTTGAATAGCAAATGTTAGCGCCATATACGCAGCCATCGCAATAATTAATGAAAAACTTAGCACAAAAGAAAAAAGTCCAGAAGCGGATGTACCAATAAATGCAAATATAAATGAAATAGCAAGTACGATAAAGAGAAAACATAAGGAAATTATAAGAAGCCCTAATGCTATAGGAATAAGATAAAGTAGGCAGGCAGCAAAACTTGACTTAATTGCTCTAAAAAAACTATAGCCTTTGAAGGCAATAAGAAGTGGAGCAAACCAAGTCATCATCATAAAGGGTATAGCTATAACAATAATTTTATAAATTATTCCTGAAAAATCATCGAACATAAAATTATAGTCTGGAGTATTTTTTGATAATTCAATTAGCGATGTTATGTCAGCACCAATTAACGAGCTTAATATGCCTGCGTAAATAAATGACAGTAGTCCTACCATCAAAATACCACTAACCTTAGGCTTGATCATCTTCAAGGCTTCTTGCAAATCAAACGGCTCTTTTTGTGAAAGTTTCTGATAGAAAAAAATGATGCATATAGTAACAAATGGCCAAATAAATACTGCAAATAATCCAAGAAATTGCATGCCCGGTATCGCAGGTAATATCATATAAAGTGCTAAGTAAAGCATGCCAAAAAACAATGAGATTTTAAATGAATGCTTTACAAGATAAATGCTTTCTAGAACCCAATTGCTTGATTTTATAAATGTACTTTTCATTAAGTTACTTGCGCCTGCCTTTTTAATAAGATATTTTTAAAATGATCAGGATTCTTAGTTGTTATATCTTTTCCATCCCGGATATTGAAAGAATCATAAAGTCTAGACACCCAGAACCTTAGAGCAGCCAGTCTTAGAAAGATTGGCATTGCTGAAACCTCTTCATTCTCTAATGCTCTAATCGACTCATAACCCCGCAATAAATCTTTCATCTTTTTATCTTCAATATCACCTGTATCATTAATGCACCAATCATTCGCAGTAATTGCTATGTCATACACATACTTATCATTACAGGCATAATAAAAATCAATCATTCCAGATATTTTATTATTGTCAAAAAGAACATTGTCTCGAAATAAATCGGCATGAATTATTCCGTCAGGTAATTTACTTCCATAGTATTTTCTTTGAAACAAACATTCGTTGTCAATTATTTTCAAGTCATGCTCAGAAAGGTTTCCCGAGATTGCAGAGCCAGTCTCTTCGATCCAATTTAACCCTCTACTATTAGTTCTTTTCTGAGGAAAGTCTTTGGCCGCTCTGTGAAGTTTTGCAAGTGCTCTTCCGACCAAATAACAATCATCTTGATTTACCAGGCTTCTTTCAGACCCACCTAAAAAAGAAACTAGTAGTGCAGGCTTATCCTTTAACAATGAAATACATGATTGATGTTTATTTTTAATTGGGAGCGGGCATACGACTTGCCTGTCTACAAGAAAAGTCATCAAGTCGAGGTAAAATGGCAATTCATCGGTAGCTGTATCTTCAAAAATAGTTAAGATGTACTTTGCAGATATAGTTGTAACCAAATAATTGGTATTTGTTACTCCAGAAGAAATTCCCTGAAAATTAACAAGGGCCTCTAGACTGTACTCATCAAGCCATACCTTTAACTCATCAAAACTAATCGAAGTAAAAACGGCCATTTAATTTTACTTAACTAAAAAGTTAAAATGACCCACTGCGGCACAATTGCAGGATCTACTGTTTCATAGCGAACCCAATCTGCACCGGATGTATCTTTGTACAAATAATAAGAGGGCATATTGTTAGGGGTTACTTTCATCATGTATAGCTGGCCGTTAACCCGGTACTCCTCGATAAACTCACCATTTTTCTTTTTAATCGTAATTTCTGGTTCATCTTCGTAACCGGAGTCATAATTAATTGCAGGTGGTGGTGGAATATCATCTAACACCTCAGTTTCTTCTGCAAAACTTATGCTTGCGATGCCTGCACCATATATTAAGCAAATTAGCCAAAACAAATTTTTCATGTTATTTCCTTGAGTGTGTAACTAGATTCTAACAAAATCAAGCTGACTCAGTAAGTAATTAATAAAATCTTTTTAAAGAGAATAATAAATACTATTTGCTGCATTAGTTGTTAAAATTTACCTTATGAAAACCCTTCTTCTAGTAGATGGATCCTCCTATCTTTATCGAGCCTACCATGCAATGCCAGACTTTAGAAATAAGGATAACGAACCCACGGGAGTGATTTATGGGGTACTTAATATGCTTAGAAATATTCATAATCAATACCCATCGGACTATAGTATTTGTATTTTTGATGCAAAAGGTAAAACTTTCAGAAATGATATTTATACAGAGTACAAAGCTAATAGACCAAGCATGCCTGAAGACTTGGCATGCCAGATAGAGCCATTAAAGGAAGCAATCAATGCTATGGGCTGGGCTATGCTTATTGAATCGGGAGTGGAGGCTGATGATGTTATTGGAACATTAACCCAACAAGCAAATGATCAAAATATTAAAGTCGTTATATCTACAGGGGACAAAGATCTTGCTCAGTTAGTAAATGAACGAACGATGCTCATCAATACCATGACCAATGAGCTTCTGGATATTGATGGGGTAAAGAATAAATTTGGTGTCCCGCCCAGTCTCATCATTGATTATTTGTCTATTATTGGGGATAAAGCAGATAACGTTCCTGGCGTAGAAAAAGTTGGTCCAAAAACTGCATTAAAATGGCTTGAAGAATATGGTGACCTTAAAAATATCATCGACAATGCCGATAAGTTTACCGGTGTTGTTGGAAATAATTTAAGGATGGCCTTAGATTGGCTGCCAACAGCAAAAGAATTGATTACTATTAAGTGTGATGTAGAAATTAATTACTCCTGGAGTGATTTTGAGAAAAAAGATCAGGACAATAAAACATTGGTCAATCTTTACCAAAAATATAATTTTTCAAGTTGGCTTAGAGATATGGGGGCTCAAATAGAAAATTCCTCGCAAGAGATAACAAATGAACTTTTAATAAAACCTCAGGCTGATTTTGTTGGCACTAAAGATTACCAACTAATAAATAAAAAAAATGATTTGACGCTTTGGATTAATGAAATTAGAGAGAGAAAGTTTTTCTCCATAGATACTGAAACAAACTCCCTAGATACCATGAAGGCCGAGCTCGTTGGCATATCACTTTGCATAAATCCAGGTAGGGCTTGCTATATACCTCTCAGCCATAAAAATAGCTCAGAAGACCAATTGAGTCTAACGGATGTGCTTGATGAGTTTAAACCTATACTAGAAGATTCTTCCATCAAGAAGCTTGGTCAAAATATTAAATATGATGCTCATATATTTTTGAACTATGGAATTAAAGTTAATGGTATTTCTGACGATACTATGCTCATGAGCTATGTAATTGAAAGCAATCAAAATCATGGTATGGATAAATTAAGTAGCAAATACCTCGGACATACCTGTAAAAGTTATGAGTCGCTTGTAGGAAAAGGGGTTAATCAGATAACGTTTGACCAAGTTAGTATCGAAGATGCTGTGCCTTATGCTGCTGAGGATGCTGATGTTACTTTACAGCTCTATCTAGCAATGCAAGAAACGCTTAATAGCAACGTATCTCTTTTAGGTATCTACAAAGATATTGAAATACCAGCCATGAAAGCACTAATCCATATAGAGAGAAATGGCGTCTTAATAGATCCAAAAATATTGGGCCATCAAAGTAAAGTGATTGGCGAAAAATTGCTATTGTTAGAAGAGAGGGCTTTTGATTTAGCTGGACAACCTTTCAATCTTTCTTCACCAAAACAACTGCAAGAAATATTATTTGAAAAGCTTGGAATAAAACCCCTAAAAAAGACCCCAGGAGGAACTCCATCAACCAGTGAAGAGGTTCTAAGTGAGCTCGCTCTACATTACCCTCTCCCTAAACTGATTCTTGAATATCGCAGTTTAGCTAAACTGAAGTCCACCTATACAGACAAGCTGCCAAAAATGATTAACGAAAGTACTGGAAGGGTCCATACCAGTTATAACCAAGCTATTGCAATAACGGGGAGACTAGCAAGCTCAGACCCAAATCTACAAAATATTCCTATTAGAACTATAGAGGGAAGAAAGGTTAGGGAAGCTTTTGTGGCGCCAGGGGGCAGTAAAATACTATCTGCAGATTACTCTCAAATTGAGTTAAGAATTATGGCGCACCTATCAAAAGATAAGAGACTGATTGCTGCATTCATAAATCATGAGGATATTCACACAATTACTGCGGGGGAAATATTTAATTCTGATATCAATTCAATAACGACAGAACAGCGTCGTTACGCCAAGGTCATTAACTTTGGATTGATTTATGGAATGGGGGTTTATGGGTTGGCTAAAAACCTTAATATTGAACGGTCAGCAGCTCAAAACTATATAGAGAGATATTTCGCCAAATATCCTTCTGTAAGACAATACATGGAAGATGCCAAGCAAGAAGCTAGGAAGAAAGGATATGTTGAAACTTGCTTTGGACGAAGGCTCTGGGTTCCAGAGATAAACGGATCTAATGGCATGCAAAGAGCTGGTGCCGAGAGAGCTGCAATTAATGGGCCGATGCAAGGCACCGCAGCAGACCTTATTAAAATGGCAATGGTGAAGGTAAATGACTGGCTAATCGAGGATCAGAAACTTAAAGGAAAGATGATAATGCAGGTTCATGATGAGCTTGTATTTGAGGTGCCAGATGAAGAGGTGGATATTTTTAAAGAAAATATAAAGCGAATTATGGAAAATGTGGCGAAAATGGATGTACCTCTTATTGTGGATATAGGAGATGGAGATAACTGGGAGCAAGCACATTAGATGGAGAAAAAAATTCATGCAATTATCATCGGCGATGAAATATTGTCTGGTAAAAGGCAAGACAAACATTTAAATTATTTAGCAACAACATTAAATGGCAAAGGGCTCAGTTTGCATAAGGTGGATTATGTGCCCGATGATCTATACCAAATATCTGAAACCATCCAAAATAAATTAGATTGTATTGTCTTTTGTTTTGGTGGAATTGGAGCAACACCTGATGACTGTACAAGACAGGCAGCGGCCAAAGCACATCAGAGAAAATTAGCTCGACACCCTGAAGCCCTTCGACTTATTGTTGATAGGTTTGGGAGTGATGCCTACCCAAAAAGAGTTTTGATGTCAGAAATCCCTGTTGGGGCAGATATTATTCCAAATAAAATAAATGACATACCAGGATTTTCAGTTGGTGAGCATTACTTTATGCCTGGGTTTCCTGAAATGTCTTGGCCAATGGTTCAGTGGGTGTTAGAAAAATATTATGCTGATAAGGTAAACGACAAGCACCTTGATTTATCGATATGGATTGACGATGTTCCGGAAAGTAAATTAATTGATCTAATGAATGAAATAAAGAATGATAACCCGCGGATAAAAATTTATAGTCTGCCTAAATTAAAACCAAAAATGACCATTGAGCTCGGTGTTAGGGGGGATGAAAGCTCGGCTTACAAGGCTATGGAGCAGATCAAGCAAGGCTTAATTGTTTTAAATTATGAATGGAGCAACCAGTAATCAATCCAAATTAAACTATGCCAATATTGCTTTTGATTATAAAATAGGCAACTATTTTAATAGTTAGTATTTTTTTGATGAAAATTAGTAATCTTAGTATTAAAAATAACCTTTTTTTAGCTCCCATGGCAGGGGTAACTGACCGACCTTTTAGAATGCTTTGTAAAAGTTTTGGGGCTGGTGTTGCTGTGAGCGAAATGGTGACCTCTAATTCACTCTTATATGGGAGCGAAAAAACAAAAAGAAGAGCAAATCATGATGGTGAAGTGGATCCAATATCAGTGCAAATAGCTGGAGCTGATCCAAAAATGATGGCGGATGCGGCGAAATACAACAGAGATAGAGGGGCTCAAATAATAGATATCAACATGGGATGCCCCGCAAAAAAAATATGTAATGTAATGGCTGGTTCAGCCTTACTAAAACATGAAAAATTGGTAGGCGATATCTTAGAAGCGGTAGTTAACTCTGTGGATATTCCCGTAACACTCAAAATTAGAACCGGCTGGGATAAGGACAATCGCAATGCATTAAAAATTGCTCGAATAGCCGAGGAGTCAGGAATAAAAGCACTTACTATTCATGGAAGAACTAGGGCTTGTCTTTACAGAGGAGATGCTGAGTACGATACAATAGCAAATGTAAAACAAAATATTGCTATTCCTGTTATTGCTAATGGTGATATAACCTCCCCAGAAAAAGCCCAATTTGTTCTTAACTACACCAAAGCTGATGCAGTAATGATTGGGAGAGCGGCCCAAGGAAGGCCCTGGATATTCAGGGAAATAGAGCATTTCTTAGAAACTGGCGCCCACCTCCCTCTTCCTACAATTAATGAGATTCAAAAAACTACCATTAAGCATGTAATTGATTTATATGGTTTTTATGGTGAAGAAACAGGCCTAAGAGTGGCAAGAAAGCATATTTCATGGTACACCAAGGGTTTGAAAAACTCCGCTCAATTTAGAGCTGACATGAATCGGCTAGAAAGCTGTGACGATCAAATAAGCTCCATCAATCATTACTTTAATAGTCTCAGGGAATTCTCAACGTTTATACCCTATGAAGAAGAAAATAAAATAAATGAGGCCTTGTTAGCTTAGTGAGTAAGGTTAATTTATCTGATAATATTGAAGTGTTGTTGGATCAATACTTTAATGATCTTGCAGGAGAGTCTCCTGGCAATCTATACGATCTAGTTGTTTCCAATGTAGAAAAGCCTCTTTTGTTGTATGTCATGAATTATGCAGAGGGCAACCAGAGCAAGGCTGCAGAAATACTTGGCTTAAATAGAAATACCCTTAGGAAGAAATTAAAAAATCATAATATTGATATTTAAATTAAATGATAAAAATAAAAAGAGCCCTGATCAGCGTTTCCGATAAACAGCATATAGTTGAGTTAGCTAATGTGCTAATTAAACTTAACATCGAAATATTATCAACAGGAGGCACTGCAAAACTTCTTCGGGATGAGGGATGTCCTGTTATAGAAGTTTCCGAGTACACAAAATTTCCAGAGATGTTAAATGGAAGGGTGAAGACTCTGCACCCAATGATTCATGGAGGTATTTTGGGTGTAAGAGCAAATGACGACCATATTAAAACTATGAAAGAATATAATATTCCTGAAATAGATTTAGTGGTTGTGAATTTGTATCCGTTTGAAAAAACAATCAAAAAGCCAGACTGCACTCTTGAAGAGGCAATTGAAAACATTGATATTGGGGGGCCAACAATGGTTCGAGCTGCAGCAAAGAATTATAAGTCTGTTGCTGTATTAACCAATCCATCTGATTACACATTAATAGCTGACCAATTAATTAATAACAATGGCATGCTTGAAGAGGAATTACTTTTTAGCTTATCAAAAAAAGCTTTTTTACATACCGCTCAATATGATGCAGCTATTAGTGCCTATTTGAATAATAATGATACGAAAGATTTTCCAGACACTATGATCCAGGTCATGCATAAGAGCTTAGATATGCGGTATGGTGAAAACCCTCATCAAAAAGCTGCATTTTATAAAGAACAAAATGTAGAAGAGTCTAGTCTATCAAATTTCACACAGATACAAGGAAAAGATCTATCTTTTAACAACCTTAACGATTCAGATAATGCATGGGAATGCGTTAAAAACTTTTCTGAGCCAACTTGTGTAATCGTAAAACATGCGAATCCTTGCGGGGTGTGTTCCTCTGAAAACATTGAAAAAGCATACCTGGGAGCCTTTTCCACCGATCCTACATCTGCTTTTGGAGGCATCATTGCTCTAAATAAAATTATCGACTCGATAACTGCATCTTTAATTATAAAACAATTTGTTGAGGTAGTAATTGCTCCGAGTTTTTCACCTGAAGCCATAAAAATATTCCAAACAAAAGAAAACATCAGATTATTAACTGTACCAATAGGTTCTGACAAAGGCTCAATAGATTTTAAAAAAATTGGCGGGGGATGGCTTGTACAATCAGCAGATAGGCATCAACTCAAAATAGACGGGTGTGAGGTTGTATCCATGAAAAAACCCACAGAAAATCAATTAATTGATATGTTGTTCGCTTGGAAAGTTGCTCAATACGTTAAGTCTAATGCGATAGTTTTTTGTAACAATAGGCAAACTGTGGGAGTTGGGGCGGGGCAAATGAGCAGGATAGATAGTACAAAAATTGCTGCAATCAAGGCACAAAATGCAGGTCTAAGTGTCGAAGGAAGTGTTGTGGCTTCCGATGCATTTTTTCCATTCAGAGACGGTGTTGATGAGCTTGCTAGGCATGGTGCTGAATGTGTAATACAGCCAGGAGGAAGCATCCGAGATCAAGAGGTTATAGATGCTGCAGACGAACATGGCTTGGTAATGCTTTTTACTAAGATCAGACATTTTAAGCACTAAAAAAATATGATTGTACTTATTGTAGGTAATGGTGGCAGAGAACATGCGCTAGCGTGGAAAATTTCTGAAGCTCCAAATGTTTCTAAGGTATATGTAGCTCCAGGTAATGGAGGTACTGCTACCGCTGATAGCATTATAGAGAATATTAGCTTGACTGAGTTTGATGACCTAGTTCAATTTGCCAAAGAAAAAAGAGTCGATCTGACGGTGGTAGGTCCAGAACTTCCTTTATCAAATGGGATAGTTGATTATTTTCAGGAGCATGGTCTTAAAATTTTTGGGCCCACTCAGCAAGCCGCTCAACTAGAGAGTTCAAAAGATTTCGCTAAAAACTTTATGGTAAGGCATGGCATTCCAACTGCTGAGCACCAAACTTTTATTGATATAAAGTTGGCACATGATTACATAGAAAGGAAAGGAGCTCCTATTGTAATTAAAGCCGATGGTTTGGCTGCTGGTAAGGGTGTAGTAGTTGCATTAACTTTACAAGAAGCTCATGAGGCTATCGACTCAATGTTAAGCGAAAATATTTTTGGGGAAGCTGGTGCACAAGTTGTTATCGAAGAATTTTTAGAAGGCGAGGAGGTAAGCTTTATAGCTATTTGTGATGGTGAAACTATATTACCATTGGCTTCTAGCCAAGATCACAAAAGGCTTCATGATGATGATTTAGGTCCTAATACAGGTGGCATGGGTGCGTACTCCCCTGCCCCAATTGTTACTGATGAAATGCATAAAAGAATAATGAATCAGGTTATCACTCCAACCATTGAAGGTATGCAGAAAGACGGGGTAAGCTTTAAAGGGTTTTTATATGCTGGGTTAATGATTGATAAAAATAATCAAATCAAAACTCTTGAATTTAACTGCAGAATGGGAGACCCCGAAACACAGCCTATACTTTTTAGACTTAAAAGTAATTTATATGACATTCTTTTAGCTGCTGCAGATGCTCGATTATCTGATTTCTCTGCAGAGTGGGAAGACGTTTGCTCGATCACTGTAGTTATGGCATCTCATAACTACCCAAATAAACCGAGATTGAATGATGAGATACATATTCCACTTAGCAATAAAGAGAACTGCTATATTTTTCATGCGGGGACCAAGCTGGATAACAACAAAATACTTACCTCTGGTGGTCGTGTGTTAGGAGTTACTGCAAAAGCAAGAACTCTTCAAGAGGCAAAAAATATAGTGTACGAATTTATACAGGATATAAAATTCGATGGAGCGCAATTCCGCACAGATATAGGTAAAAAGGCTTTAGATTACTATGAATCCATCAAAGCCAGTCGATAAAGAAGTTGTAAAAAAATATCTTACTGATCTTCAAAGTAAGATAGTCGAGACTATTGAAATGGTTGATGGTAAGAATTTTCTTAATGATACATGGCAAAGAAAAGAAGGTGGAGGTGGTACTACCTGCATTATGGAGAATGGTAATATTTTCGAAAGAGCAGGCGTAGGGTTCTCCCACGTTATTGGTTCAAAGCTTCCAAAATCTGCCACCGATGCTCATCCAGAAGTTGTAAATAGGCGATGGGAGGCGATGGGAGTATCACTAGTTTTTCATCCAGACAATCCTTTTATTCCAACGGTACATATGAATATTCGCTTCTTTATTGCCTCAAAAGATGGTGAAGAAGATATATGGTGGTTTGGTGGTGGTATGGATTTAACTCCTTACTATCCATTTTTGGAAGATGTAACACACTTCCACCAAACAATAAAAAAGGCTGTCGATCCTTTTGGGGCCGAGTTATATGAAAAATTTAAAGATCAGTGTGATGATTATTTTTATCTAAAGCATAGAGACGAACCGAGAGGTGTTGGGGGTATATTTTTTGATGACTACAATATGAACAGTTTTATACATTCATTTGAACTAGTAAAATCTGTTGGTGATAATCTGCTTAATGCCTACCTACCAATTGTACAAAAAAGAAATAAATTAACCTACAATGGAAAACAAAAGGACTTCCAACTATACAGGCGAAGTAGATATGTCGAATTTAACCTTCTTCAAGACCGAGGAACCCTCTTTGGTATTCAGTCTAAAGGAAGGGTAGAGTCAATTTTAATGTCTATGCCACCAATTGTAAAATGGTCCTATGACTGGAGGCCTGAGTCAGGAAGTGAGGAAGAAAAGCTTTACACAGACTTTTTAATTCGAAAAAAATGGATTGCTAATTAGCTTGGTAGTCCAAATGTAATATCCACGTAACCATTGTATCGAGATCTTTATCGGAAATTTTTGGGTGAGCAATCATTGGCACATTCCCCCAATTGCCTCTGCTCCCATTTTTAATTTTTTTCATCAAGATCTTCTTAGTATTATTAGCATGATCATACTTATTAGAAACTTCGTTAAATGATGGGCCAACAACTCGAAGCTTCATGCTGTGACAAGCAAAGCAACCATTTTTTTGAGCTAATTTTTTACCTTCTTCAGAAAAAATTATGCTTGAAGTCAATAAAGAAAAAAGTGCTAGGGTTATAGTTAAATTTCTCATTTTTTCTCACATATGTATTATTTCTTAGTTGCTAAATCTACTTAAAAGTTCCTCGTTACTTAACATTATCGGTCAACATGCATAAGAAGTTTATGCCAATACTAATATTCTTGTACAGAATACTCTGTTGCAATACTGTGTGAAAGGCTAGGATAAATAACTACTGAGTGCTCATGCAGGTTTGCAGTTTCAACGCATACCATTCGCCTCCATTCATCCTTACTGCCCATGTCCCCCATATTTTTTGCAATTTCCTCCCATGGAGTCCATACCACTGTCGAGTTACTATTTGACTTCTTAACAGTAATTACTCGATTGAACTTTTCATCCTCAATATAACAATCATTGCTGGTGTTAGAATAAACGCGATCGAATGCGCCATCGAACCTAATAGAGCTCTTCTGGATACTTCTATTAAAATTATCAAACTTATCTGTATAAACTGTATTTTCAAGGCCGGTAATCTTAATATTTTCAATGTCAGATACATAAAAATATGTGTGGTATCCCTCACTGATTGTAAATGGGTTGTCTGATAAGTTGGTTGTTTTCAAATTCAAATACAGGGTTTCGCCCACAACAATAGTTAGCTCTAGCTCATAGTTATAGGTTAGTTGTTTCGTCGCTTCTTTTGTAGGCAGCATCTTGAGGATAATTTTTGTGGCGCCGTTCTTGAGCTGAATACTTTTAGCAAGCCTCCAAGGTATTACTCTTGCAAAACCATGATTACAGAACGTACCATCCGTTGGGTGCTGTCCAAACCATGGCCAGCATATTGGCACTCCCCCTCTAATTGAACGTCCCTTTTCATACCGAGCATTAGATGATAGCCAAAGTACATCTTGGGCTGAAGATTTAGGTCTCCACCAAACAACATGGCCACCCTGAAGAGCTATCTTAGCTACAGCATGAGTGTTTTGAACTTCTAGGTATTCCAATCCACTATCGTCTTTTGTTATATTTACTATTTGATCGATCATCTTACTGTCTTCTTTACCTCAACTTGAGAGATATCTCTAACAGCACCCTTGGATGCGCTAGTTGTCATTAGAGCATAAGCTCTAAGGGCATCCGTTATCCTTCTTTTTCTAGGTTTTGGTTGCCACCCATTTTTCTTCGCGTTCATTTCCTCTCTTCTTTTATCAAGCTCTTCGTCAGTTATCACAACATTGATTGTTCTGTTTGGGATATCAATATTTATTGTGTCCCCCTCTTTAACTAGCGCAATATCCCCACCCTCTGCTGCTTCTGGGGAGACGTGACCTATGCTAAGACCTGAAGTGCCCCCAGAAAACCTTCCGTCCGTTAATAAAGCGCATGACTTACCTAGCCCTTTCGACTTTAGGTATGCTGTCGG
>DGAZ01000024.1:38457-40760 GCA_002384685.1 Methylophilales bacterium UBA4017
GATATCGCCCGCAACAATATCATCCTTTAAAATTGAGTCCACTGCAGCATCTTGACATTCAAATAGCCTTACCCTTCCCTTAAACTTTAAAATCTCTTCGTCAACTCCAGCTGTTTTTACAATGCAGCCGTCCTTAGCAACATTTCCGTACAGGACAGCTAATCCACCATCCTGGCTATAAGCATGCATTTTATTTCTTATACAACCTTCCTCTCTATCTAGATCTAATGATGGCCATTGTTTTTCCTGGCTAAAGGCTTCAGTTGTTCTAATGCCTCCTGGTGCTGCCAAGTAAAAATCTTTTACTGAGTCAGCTTTGGTTGTTACGATATCCCAATGGTCTATAGCTTCTCCAAGGCTATCGGCATGGATACAAAAAACCTTCTCATGAATTAGTTTGGCTCGTTTTAATTCACCTAAAATGCCATAGACACCTCCAGCTCGATGAACATCCTCCATGTGATATTTTGGTGTAGCAGGTGCAACTTTTGCCAAACATGGCACATTACGTGAAATTCGATCAATATCTGGCATAGTAAAGTCAACTTCAGCTTCTTTTGCAGCTGCTAATAGATGGAGAACTGTATTCGTCGATCCTCCCATTGACACATCAAGAGTCATTGCATTTTCAAATGCTTCTTTTGTTGCTATATTTCTAGGGAGAAATTGCTCTTCATTGCCCTCATAATACCTTTTTGTGATTTCTACAATCCTCTTTCCAGCTTCTAAAAATAAAGCCTTTCTACTCTTATGCGTAGCAAGAGTGCTTCCATTCCCAGGCAAGCTTAAACCAAGAGCTTCAGTCAAGCAATTCATTGAGTTGGCAGTAAACATGCCCGAACAAGAACCACAAGTGGGACAGGCAGACTCCTCAATCTGTTTTAAATCCTTATCGGATATCGTCATATCACCGGCACTAATCATTGGTGAAACTAGGTCAATTTTTTGAACAGTATCTCCCCAGTTAACTTTTCCAGCCTCCATAGGGCCGCCGGAAACAAAAATTACGGGTATATTTATTCTCATTGCTGCCATTAGCATACCAGGTGTAATTTTGTCGCAATTAGAAATACAAACCATAGCATCAGCCCAGTGTGCATTAACCATATATTCAACGCTATCAGCAATTAAGTCGCGGCTTGGAAGGCTATACAACATACCATCATGCCCCATAGCAATACCGTCATCAACAGCAATAGTATTAAATTCCTTAGCGACACCACCATGCTTCTCAATTTCTCTAGCGACCAACTGTCCCATATCTTTTAAATGAACATGTCCAGGTACAAATTGCGTAAATGAATTAACAACAGCAATAATAGGTTTCTCAAAGTCGCCTTCTGTCATGCCAGTTGCACGCCATAAAGCTCTGGCACCAGCCTGATTTCTTCCCTGGGTTGTCGTTCGTGATCTGTATGTTGGCATTAAAGCTTTCCTTATAATAATTTGTTATTTTTAACCTATAATTCTATATATGCTAATTCATCCCCAAATTGATCCTGTTGTCTTTGCGCTTGGGCCTTTAAAAGTTCATTGGTATGGCCTTATGTACTTTATTGGCTTTCTAAGCTTTATCCATTTAGGAAAAAAACAAATTGCCACCAGGCCATGGTTCAATCTTAGCGAAAAGATGCTTGATGATATTTTTTTCTTTGGAGCAATTGGCGTTATCCTTGGCGGAAGACTTGGTTACGTTTTATTTTATCAGCCTTTGTATTATTTTACACATATGGATGCAATATTTGCATTTTGGGAGGGTGGTATGTCATTTCATGGTGGATTGATTGGCGTGTTGCTAGGGGTCTACTGGGCAACTAAAAAGCATAATACAAGCTGGCTTTATACCATGGACTTTATTGCCCCCTTGGTTCCCCTGGGCCTTTTATTTGGTCGTATTGGTAATTTTATCAATCAAGAGTTATGGGGTAGGCCAACTGAATTACCATGGGGTATGATTTTCCCAATTATCGACAATATACCAAGACACCCATCCCAGATATATGAAGCATTTTTCGAAGGACTGATACTTTTTATTGCTTTGTGGGTATTCTCATCTAAAAAAAGGTTTGTTGGTCAAATATCGGCACTTTTTCTTATTCTTTATGGATTTTTTAGATTTTTAGTTGAATTCACAAGGGAGCCTGATAACTTCCTAGGACTTTTGTTTTTCAATCTAACCATGGGACAGCTTTTATGCTTACCGATGATTGCGACTGGGCTTTACATCTTCTTCAAAAGTAAGGAGCTCAACAACACCTATTAATCTTAGACCACTTCTCATCTAATTTTTTTTTAAAAAACTC
>DGAZ01000024.1:41014-45921 GCA_002384685.1 Methylophilales bacterium UBA4017
ACTAAATTCCAAGCCTTAAGAAAATTAAACATTGGTAAACTCTTTGCTGTCTTTAATTTTTGATTTAACCGCTATCCTAAAAACATCAAAGATGACTATCCATAAAATTGCCACTAAAAATATAGTTATTCCAGCATCTAGTTTTAAATTAAATATAAGTTTTTCTGTAACGCCGACCTCTTGCTCGGATAAGCTTCCTTGGCTTATTTTTTCTGTCATTGAGGCAGCTGCAGATAGAAATCCAATGCGCACATCTTCACTGAATACCTTCTGATAGGATGCTGATGAAGTAATGGTCAATAGCCATGTTAAAGGAATAGCCGTAATCCAAGAAAAACGTATCTTCCCCGATTTAATAAGAATCACTGTTCCTACGCTTAGAGCAATTGCTGCTAACATTTGGTTTGCAATTCCAAATAATGGCCAAAGTATATTTACCCCACCATTAGGATCAATGACTCCTATATACAAAAAATAACCCCAGCAAGAAACAACGATTGCACTTGTTAAGATTGTCGATGGGAGCCATGAAGTTTGTCCTAACTTAGGGTGAAAATTACCTAAAATGTCTTGCAGCATAAACCTTCCGACTCTTGTTCCAGCATCCAAAGTAGTAAGAATAAATACTGCTTCAAACATAATGGCAAAGTGATACCACATAGCAAGTAAATGCTTACCAAATGCGTTAGCAAAAATGGTAGCCATACCTACAGCCAAAGATGGCGCTCCACCTGTGCGAGCAAACAAAGTTGACTCCCCTACATCAGCAGCTAGCTGATTCATTTGCTCAACGGTAACAGCAAATCCCCAGGAGTTAATTTTGCTTATTGCTTCATGGGCCTCGCTTCCAACAATACCAGGGGGACTGTTGATTGCAAAAAAGACACCGGGATCAAGCACACATGCGGCAACCATGGCCATAATTGCAACAAATGATTCGAGTAACATCCCGCCATACCCTATCATTGGTATATGCTTTTCATTATCAATTAATTTTGGAGTTGTCCCAGAAGATATTAAAGCGTGGAATCCAGAAATTGCTCCGCATGCAATAGTGATGAAAACAAATGGGAAAATACCTCCTCCGAAGATTGGCCCAGACCCATCGGCAAACTGGGTAATTGCCGGCATCTTAATTTCTGGCTGAAGTATGGCTATAGCTATGGCTAGAAATATAACTGTACCTAATTTCACAAAAGTGGACAGGTAATCCCTTGGCGCAAGCAGCATCCATATAGGGAGAACAGCTGCTGAGAATCCATAAATAATTATGGCCCAAGCTAAAAATAATCCACTATGATCGAAATACACTCTAATTGATTCAGACTGATCAATAATACCGCCGGCATAAACTGCTAAGAGAAGTAAAGTAACGCCAAGTAAAGTAGCTTCCAAGATTCTTCCTGGGCGCATAAATCTCATGTAGAACCCCACAAGCATGGCTATAGGAATAGTAGCTGCAACCGTTGACGTGGCCCACGGGCTATGTTTCATTGCGTTCACCACGACCAACCCAAGAACAGCTATCAATATGATCATAATCATAAAAGTGCCTATTAATGATGCTATACCAGCAAGTGCCCCTAACTCTTCTTTAGCCATTTGCCCTAAACTTTTTCCATTCTTCCTGACTGAAAAGAAAAGGATAGTCATGTCTTGGACGGCGCCACCAACAACAGCGCCAACTAGAATCCATATGGTGCCTGGAAGGTATCCAAACTGAGCTGCAAGAGTCGGTCCCACCAATGGTCCAGGGCCTGCAATAGCAGCAAAATGAGTTGCAAAAACTACCCATTTATTCGTTGGTAAAAAATCCCTATTATTACTAAGTCTTACTGCTGGGGTTTCTCTGAATTCGTCTAGAACAAAAACTTTGGCTGCAATCCATGCCGCATAAAATCGATAAGCCACCATATAAATACATACTGCTGCTGTAATAAACCATATAGCATTTATAGACTCTTCTCTTTGGAGCGCAATAAGTGAAAATGCAAAAGCGCCTAATAAAGAAATACTGATCCAGATTAACTTTTTTATAGCTTTATTCATTAATAATAAATTTTACTCATTGGGGTTTCAGGGTTTTTAGGCACATAGGATGCTATATTATCAATTATTTTTTGGGTTGACCATAATACGGCTATGGAATCCAGAATGTCATCATCGTTTACATATTTTTTTTCTAACTTGTTTCTAATGCTATTAAAATTAAATAGGGGGTATTGCTTTTTGATTAATGCAATCCTCTTGGCAACACCCTCTTCAGTCTTTTTCTTCTCGGCTACAACTTCCATATTATTCATAGCCATAAAACTTAATTCAGGGTGCACTTCGTATAATTTTGTTGCTAAATTATCTGCGGAGTAAATGTTTCGCGCATCTTTAATTTTCTTAAACAAAAACCAAGCCTGTTTAGATATCTTCTTTTTACATACTGCATAATTTATTGTACATGCCTCCAAGTAACTATTTGCATCTAAGGCCAAAATGCATGGGGATGAGAATATAGTGGGAGATCTAAATTTTAACAATACTCTAGCCTCTGACTCTGCAAGCCTTTTGCCGCTATTATGAAGCTCAAGAGGAATATCGATTCCAGCGACTATCAATTGATTAGTAATGCCATTGAGCTTATCTAGACTATCAATTAACCAAAAATCAAAGTCATTACTTTTATTAATTCCAGCAACAAGCCAGCCATACTTACATCCATCAATACCAAAAACTGTCTCCATATTTGTTATACTTTCATACCATTTAAATTGTTTATACATTAGATATTAACTTAACTATGCTTACAAAAAAAATTCTGCTTGGCGTAACGGGAAGTATAGCTGCATACAAAGCTGCAGACTTGATTAGACGGCTCAGGAAGGATGGCTATTTTGTTCAGGTAATAATGACACAGTCAGCTAAAGAATTTATTACCTCCCTAACGCTTCAGGCCCTTTCCGGAAATCCTGTTCTTGAAAATATGTGGGATGTTTCTGAAGGTAACGGGATGGAGCATATAAGTTTATCTAGGGGTGCCGATTTAATATTAATCGCCCCTGCTTCAGCAAATTTTATCGCTAAGATAGCTAATGGTATAGCAGATGACCTTCTTTCAAACCTATGTTTAGCTAGGAACTGCCCTTTATTAGTTGCCCCTGCTATGAATATGGAAATGTTTTCCAATAATGCAACACAGCGTAATTTGGCGACAATAAAAAATGATGGAGTCCTTGTTTCAGGTCCAGACCAAGGAGATCAGGCATGTGGTGAGATTGGCATGGGCAGGCTCATAAACATAGAATCTCTTATGCTTGATATTCGCAAATCTACGTCAGACTTGCCATTTAAGGGTAAAAAAATACTGGTCTCAACAGGGGCAACTGTTGAAAAAATAGATGAGGCTAGGGCTATAACAAACCTCAGTTCTGGACTTATGGGTTTTTGCTTGGCGAGTGCCGCCTATGAATTTGGAGCAGAAGTTACTGTAATCAATGGGGTTAGCTCTTATAACATTCCATCATGTATAAAAACCATTAATGCACATAATCACAGCGAAATGCATGAGGCTGTTAATAACCATATTAAGAACAATGATATATATATTAGTGTAGCAGCCATATCTGACTTCAAGCCTATTGCTTCAGAAGGAAAAATTAAAAAAAATAATGAAAAGATCACACTAGATCTATTACCTACTCAGGATATTCTTGGATCAGTAGGTAAAGATAAAGGAAATACCTTCTTAGTTGGGTTTGCTGCAGAATCATCTAATCTGATAAGCAATGCAAAGCATAAACTAATTTCTAAAAATATTGATATTGTTATTGGTAATTTAATCAGCCAGTCTATGGGAAAATCATCAGCAGAAGTCGTCATCATAGATAAAGAAAGTGAAACAAGATTTCCAAATGCTGAAAAATCAGAATTAAGCAAAACAATTCTTATGCATATTCATAAAATTTATTTAAAAGAGAAAACCGATGAGCCTATCAATTAATTATAGAATTCTAAATCCTTTAATTAAAGAGCACATTCCCGAATATGCCTCCAACGGCTCTGCTGGCCTTGACCTAAGAGCCTGTGTTGAAGGGTCATTATTGGTAAGCCCCGGACAGACCATACTTATACCAACGGGTATTTCGATATATATTGAAGACCCTAATTATGCAGCCCTAATACTTCCAAGATCAGGACTTGGGCATAAGCATGGCATTGTCCTCGGCAATCTAGTTGGATTAATTGACTCAGATTATCAAGGGGAATTATTGGTTTCATGTTGGAATAGAAGCGGTAATGAGTTCACAATCAATTCTCTGGATAGAATAGCTCAATTGATTCTGGTGCCGGTTCTTCAGGCATCGTTTAAATTAGTCGAACAATATGAAGATACCGAGCGAGGGATAGGTGGTTTTGGTAGCACTGGAAAAACATAAAAAAGACTTGAAAAGACAGTGCTTTATGTGGTTTAATAAGCGTCTTTTTTGAAGAAATATTAGAGGTATAAAAATGACTCGTGAATGCGAAGTAACTGGCAAAAGACCTGTTTCAGGAAACAATGTTTCTCATGCCAACAATAGAACAAGAAGACGTTTCCTGCCTAATCTGCACAACCGTAGATTCTGGGTAGAAACTGAAAACAGATGGGTTTCAATGAGAATATCTAGCGCCGCCCTTCGCACAATTGATAAACTAGGCATTGAGGCAGTTATTGCAAAAATGCGGTCTGACGGTAAAAAAATCTAAGGGATTAAAATGAGAGAGAAAATACGATTAAATTCAACAGCGGGAACAGGTCATTTCTATACCACTACAAAAAATAAAAGAACAATGACTGAAAAATTAGAAATTATGAAGTTTGATCCGAAGGCACGGAAGCATGTTCTGTACAAAGAAAATAAGATTAAATAAAAACT
>DGAZ01000024.1:46135-47258 GCA_002384685.1 Methylophilales bacterium UBA4017
CTCTATTTACATGAATTACTCTTTGTGGGAAGGGTATTTCGATGTCTTTGGCTTGGAATTCTCTCCATATTTCCTTATTAATATCTGATTTGAGGCTGTAGGTTCCCTCCTCAGCATCCTGAATGAAGAAAACAAGCTTTAAATCTATTCCGCTCTCACCAAAGTTCATCAGGTATACCGTTGGCTCAGGATCTTCCTTAATCACCCTTTCTTGTTTGTTGCAACTTTTGAGCATAATCTCCATTGCTAGGTCAACAGAAGAGTTATAACCAATTTGAATGTCTATCCAAACCCTTACTTTTCGGTCTGATGATGTATGGTTTATTATATTCTCTGCAATTAATGTTTCATTTGGAATTATGACCTCGACACCATCTAATTTTCTTAGCACGGTGTAGCGTGACTTAATTGAATGAACAATTCCATAATGATCACCGATAGTCAAAATATCGCCGATTTGCAACGACTTATCTAGCAAAATTGTAAATCCAGAAACATAGTTACTTGCAATTTTCTGCATACCAAAAGCTAAACCAACACCAAAAGCCCCACCAAACACAGAAAGAAATGTGAGGTCTAGGCCTATGGTATCAAGTGCAACAACTATCGCAACAACATAGAGTGCTATACGTACTATCTTATTGATCATGACCCTTCCACTAAGGCCAATTTGTGTAATCTTCATTAGTCTGTTTTCAATAAATCTGCTCAATGTCATAGCTGATATGATCGAAAGGAAAATTCCTGCTATAAGTTGTAAAACCAATAGAATTGAAAATTCTTTATCTCCAAAACTAAATGTGACAGACTGAAGTGAGCTGGAAATTGGGTCCAGAAACCCAAATAAGTGAAGCGCAACAATTACCCACAAGATTGAGCTTAGGCCATTTTGATAGGTAGCTAGCAAAGGGTTTGGTTCGAGTATATATTTAACTAAATATATCACTAGCCTTATAGTTATTAGTGCTGCTAATAGAATCTGGATAACATGCAATAAATTAACGGACTGATAAAAATTAAGGATGTAACTAGATATCCAGACAACAGCCAAAAAAATGACTGGGTTCACAATTTTACTAATACCTTCTGCTAGAGCCTGCCAGTTTCCTTTGCTTGTTTTGGG
>DGAZ01000038.1:0-1530 GCA_002384685.1 Methylophilales bacterium UBA4017
GGCTTTCCTAGGAAAATGAGAAATTTTTCTTCAAGAGCATATTTTAAATTATTTATGAATATAATTCGAGCTTTGATTAAGCTAAACCCAGGAAAAATTATTTTAAATCGATGATAAGTGCTTGTTGAATATTGGGAGGTATTACCATTTCAGTTTTGTAAAAAGGATGGTCAATGCCGAATGTAATGGGAAGCCCAACTTTTGCACTAGCGACCATCGAAGGGCTAAGTTCAAATCGCATAAAATGCACAGCTGAAGTTTTGTCTTCTGTTTCGCGATCCATGTCTTCATTGCAAATAGCATAGACTTTTTCATTACCCTCGACGTTAAACCAAACGGAACGTTCTACACCAATCAGTTTGGTTAAGGCATTTTTTCGCTCTTCAACATTACCATATTCGATCATGAAGGTCGCTTTCCAATTGCTGCCGTCGGGAATTAAGGTGTTGTATACCTCGAGCTCTTGTTGAATACCTTCAGCCTCAAAAATTCGTTCAATTCTCAACATCTCTTGAATTTGATATTGCATAGTCATACGGTCTTCAAAATAAATGACAGCATGGTCATTGAGAGCGAGGCGCCTATTTTTTTTATGCGCCATTACCTGACTGCGGAATTCATTTCTGATTTCGGCATATTTTTCGAGGTTAAATAAATCTTGTCGGGTGAGATGGGTCATAGAGAATTAGATTTGATAGGCTTTTCTTAATAAGGTCATGGGATGTTCGGGCGAACTCCCATCATTTCTTGCATGACTAATATGATGTCCCGCCATGGCACAATCACTGCCATAGTGGTCTGGTTGGGATTCGTTAATACGGCTCACAATAGGCTTAACAATTTTCATGGCATACGCATGGGATTCTTTTTTTACCGCGTAGGTACCATCATGGCCAGAACAACGTTCGATGCTTTCTACCGTTGTGTCTGGAATTAAGCTTAGGGTTTCTTTCGTTTTAGGCCCGATATTTTGTACGCGTTGATGGCAGGCAGCATGATAAGTGACCTTACCTAATCCTTGTTTAAAGTCCTTAAGAAATTTGTCTTCCCTATTTCGAAGCATTAAATACTCAAAAGGATCATAAAATGCATTTTTTACCTTAATAACATCCGGCTCATCTGGAAACATTAGAGGCAGTTCTTGTTTGAACATTAATACACATGATGGAATGAGCGAGGTTAAATCCCATCCTTCGTCGACTAACTCTGCTAAGAGAGGAATATTAACGTTCTTTGCTTTTTCTACCTCCTCTAAATTGCCCAGCTCTAATTTTGGAATCGCACAGCAAGTTTCTTTTTTGGTTAGGCGGATCTGAATTTTGTTGTGTTCAAACACTACCACTAGGTCCTCAGCAGGCCCAGGTTCATTTCGATTCATAAAGCAGGTGGCAAATAATGCGACCTTGCCAGTAGTCTTACCAGCTGACTCAGGAACAATATTGCTTTGATGATTTTTTAACCGTTTGCGCAAGTTATTACTTTCAAATTTAGGAAGCCATGCTTTGGAATGAATACCCGCCATTATTTCTA
>DGAZ01000038.1:1724-20656 GCA_002384685.1 Methylophilales bacterium UBA4017
TGAATACCCGCCATTATTTCTAAGCCTTTTCTCACGACCCCAACTTTATTAACCACATTAACCGTCTGCGCAATAATTGGGATGCCTACAAATTTTCCGACATTATCGGTGCTAGTTAAAATTTTGTCTCTTAGTTTGACGTCGCCTTTTTTATATTTAATAGCTTTTGCACGTAGCATCAAATGCGGAAAATCTACATTCCATTCATGAGGCGGCACATAAGGACATTTAGTCATGTAACACATATCACATAAGTAACATTCGTCCACCACTTTGGTAAAATCTTCTTTTTTTATGCCATCCACTTCCAGTGTTGGTGATTCATCGACCAAGTCAAACAAAGCTGGAAAAGACTGACATAGATTGACGCACCGACGACAGCCGTGACAAATGTCAAAGACCCGTTCCAATTCTTTATTTAGCGAATCTTCATTAAAGTAATCAGGATTTTTCCAGTCAATAGGATGACGGGTAGGAGCCTCCAGACTTCCTTCTTTTGGTGTTGTCATAAGAGCCTTAAGAATAAAAAAAGCCGGGGGTTAACCCGACTTTAAATTTACATTGCGACTAATTCGCCCAATGCTTTTTCGTATCGATTAGCATGGGAGCGTTCGGCTTTGGCCAATGTTTCAAACCAATCAGCAATCTCATCAAAACCTTCTTCTCTCGCTGTTTTTGCCATTCCAGGATACATATCAGTATATTCATGAGTCTCGCCGGCAACGGCAGCTTTTAGGTTATTTTCAGTAGAGCCTATTGGTAGTCCTGTCGCAGGATCCCCACATTGTTCAAGATACTCTAAATGGCCATGGGCATGCCCCGTTTCACCTTCTGCGGTTGAACGAAATAATGCAGCTACATCGTTATAACCTTCAACATCAGCTTTTGCTGCGAAATAGAGATAGCGACGATTTGCTTGTGACTCCCCTGCAAATGCATCTTTAAGATTTTCTTCTGTTTTACTTCCTTTTAGTGCCATGTTTTCACCTCGCTTTTAAAAAATACTTTAGTTGTGAATAATATGATGCCAATTGAAAAGCAGTGCTTCATTGTGAGTTTAGTCTTTTTTTTAAACTTTTTGGGCTGTAAACATCAAAATTAGATCATTTTAATGATAATAATTAGTGAGATTTTAGACGGGCAGTCTTTTCTTGCGAGGGGCTTTTTTGGCCAACCAATCCCAGGCAAAAATCGGTAAGACATGCATGATCCTTCCTATAAGATTCATTTGCCAAGGCACAATTAAAAACTTCTTCTTGTTTTTAATGGCCTTTACCATGACTTGTGCCGCTCGATCAACGGGCATTAGAAAAGGCATCGTAAAGTCATTTGCGTCAGTCATAGGACTTTTAATATAACCAGGAGCTATGGTTGTAACATGTATATTGTCAGAAGCCAGCTCAATTCGAAGACTCTCTAAATAATTTGTGAGGGCAGATTTTGAGGCACTATATGCACCCGCCCCTGGTAGCCCACGAATTCCCGCAACACTTGATACCCCTACTAACTGGCCAAAACCTCGCGCTTTAAACGGCTTAATAAATGGGTGAAAGATATGTGCAGCTCCAACAAGGTTGGTCGCAATAATTTTTTTAAAAATGTCTAAGTCAGAAAAATTCTCAGTCATTGTGCCTGAGCTAATACCAGCATTGGCAATAACAATATCAGGAGTTCCGTGCTGAGCCATAAATGCTTCGGCTGCCCATCGACATTGAGCAAGATCTGTTACATCAACGGAGTAGATTAAAGCTTCGCAGGGAAGTTTATCTTGAATTATTTTTAAGGCATCCTGATTTCTTGCCATCAGGCCAAGCACAGCGCCTTGCTTAGCATATTCTATTGCAAGAGCCTTTCCTATCCCAGAATTAGCCCCCGTAATGATAACTTTGAGCGGCATGCTAAAGTTAATTTTTAGCTTTGTCTTTACGGATGTTGCCTACTATGTAATTTACTAGCTCTATAGTATTTTTTTCACCACCAGCCATTGTTGAGGATGTTAAATATCTACCATCAATAATAATGGATGGAACACCTGTTGCTCCTGCTGCTCTAAATAACCTCTGAGATTGTGAAAGTTTAGCCTTCATCGAAAAAGTGTTAAATGCAGCCTGAACCTCATTAATGTCTTTTTTTGCTTCAATGGCAATCCATTGTATTGCGCTTTGCTCACTTCCGGGATCGACAGCTTTAGTTTTATGTATGGCATCAAACAGTTTTTCATGCAGCTTTTTATCTAGACCCAGTGTTTCTAAAGCGTAGTACGCTTTAGCCATTGGAATCCAATCTTGTCTTGGAACGGCAGGAATCTTTTTAAATACAACGTCTTTGGGAGCATTATCAGCCCATTTATCAATATAAGAATCTATTTTGTAGCAATGGATGCACCCATACCAAAAAAGCTCCACTACCTCTATTTTTCCAGGAGAGTCAGTTGGAATGATTTCTTTTGTTTGTTTAAAATTAACACCCGCCTTAGGCTCTACCCCGTATGCTGTGAAAGCAAGCATCATTGAAACTAATAATAATAATGTTCTCATCATGGCTATCCTCATTTAATTAATATTTACTCAGCTTTAGGTCTTGTTAGCTTAATTAAGTTCGCTTTAAAACCTTCTTTTAATAATTTTTCTCTCATATTCTTGCTCGTCTCGTAATCATCATATGGCCCCACACTCACTCTGTGAAAGGTATTATCTCCAATTTTCGCAGACATAATAACTGATTCGAAACCCATAAGAGCTAACTTAGCTTTTAAGTTATCTGCGGGAGCTTGTTCAGAAAATGCGCCCACTTGAATATAGTAATCAATTTGTCGCTCATCGGCTCTTTTCTTTTGGATATCTTCACTATTGTAGGCTGATGACTCTTTTGGAAGTGTTTGATAAAAATCATAGTTAGTATCTTCGTCAATATTGATAACGTCATCTTCACCAATAGCTGAATTAACTTCAATGCATGAGCCTTCCGTTTCTTTTGAAACGAACGGACTTTTACCATTGGTAATAAATAAAGTCACTGCAATTGATATTAAAATGCCTAGCAATAAACCAAAAAATAAACCGTTGGTAAAAGGGGTGCCCTCAGCCTTTTTTTCTTTAATTGTTCTGTAGTCTTCAGCCATCTAATTTCCTTTACATTGAATCTGGAGCAGAAATACCCAGAAGATTTAAACCATTTTTTATTATATGTTGCGTTGCATAAATTAAAGACAACCTACCGTTTTTTTCATTGTTATTGTCAACAAGGAATTTGGTGTCATTATAATAGCCATGAAGATCAGCCGCACATTCTTTTAAAAAGTTTGCGATTTGATGGGGGGCTAATTCTTTTGTGGCGGTTTCTATTATTTCTGGAAATTCTTCTATTTTTTTTATTAATTTTTTTTCTATTAAAGTTTCATACCTATATTCTTCGATACTTCTTAGCGAATTAAAGTCCCCACCCCATTGTATTAGGACTCTTTGAATTCTTGCATAAGCATATTGAATATAATAAACAGGGTTGTCGCTGTTCTGTGATTTAGCAAGATCTATATCGAAGACTAATTGCGAATCCGCGCGCCTAGCTACCAGAAAGTAACGAGTAGCATCACAGCCGACCTCATCAATCAAATCGCGAAGAGTGACATAGCTTCCGGCCCGCTTTGATATTTTAACTTCCTGCCCGTTTTTCATCACCGTTATCATCTGGTGAAGAACATATTCCGGCCAATCAGCCGGGATACCTTTATCTAAACCTTGAAGCCCAGCTTTCACTCTATTAACAGTGCTGTGATGATCTGCCCCTTGCTCATTAATGACTCTCTTAAAACCCCTTTCCCATTTATTGAGATGGTAGGCAATATCAGGAACAAAATAAGTAAAGGCCCCATCACTTTTTTGCATCACCCTGTCTTTATCGTCTCCAAAGGAGGTTGTTTTTAACCATAATGCCCCATCTTTTTCATACGTATAGCCCTTATTTTTTAAGATTGTAATGACATCTTCAATCTTACCTGCTTCATAAAAGGAGGACTCAAGGCTATATACATCAAAGTGAATTTTAAACGCTGCTAAATCTTGGTCTTGTTCTTTTCTCAGGTAATGGACACCATAGTTTTTTATAGCATCATCATCAGCGATATCAGCTGCCGAGAGAACAGTTCCAGAATTACTTTGAATGGTAGATTTTTGAAGGTAGGCATTTGCTATGTCTTGGATATATTCACCGCGATAACCGTCTGCAGGAAAAGCAGGATCTTCAGGCGATATGTTCATACACCTTGATTTAATTGACGTCGTTAGGTTGTCTATTTGTGCCCCTGCATCATTATAATAAAACTCTCGAGTGACATCCCATCCAGAAAATTCAAAGAGCCTTGCCAAACAATCCCCGATAGCCGCACCTCTTCCATGGCCCACGTGCAAAGGTCCAGTTGGGTTGGCTGAAACAAATTCTATTTGAATTTTTTCATGCCCACCACGGTTGTTTCTTCCATAATCTGTATGCTTCTCTAGAGCATGGTTGATAATTTCATTATGTGTTTTTGGGCTAAAGTAAAAATTAAGAAATCCGGCTCCTGCAATTTCTATTTTGCTAAATGATTCTGTAGGTGGAATTTGTTCAACTATGTCTTGCGCAACTTCACGAGGTGATTTTTTAAGAGCCTTAGCCATTACCAGCGCAATGTTAGAGGATAAATCGCCATGATCTATGGATTTAGGCCGCTCAATAATAATTTGCGATTGAGCCATTTCAGGAGTCATTTTTTTGACAATTGAAAAAAGTAAATCAGTAAGGTGAGCTTTCACAAGGTTACAATTAATATATTTTAAAAAAGATATTTTACCCTATCCTGTAGTTTACTTCTTAAGGAATCATAAGTAATTGTAATGAAAGAAAGCCAAAAAATATTAAAAGTGGCATTAGATGTTCCCTTGGATCGATTATTTGATTATTTAAATAATGGACAAGCATTTACAGTAGGCCAGTATGTAAAAGTATCGTTTGGAAGTAGGGTCTTGACGGGGGTAATTTGCGGCTTTGCTAATGAGTCTTTGTTGTCTGAAGATAAGCTTAAGAAAATTATGCATGTAGAGCCTGAGGTAATTTTTGATAATGATCTATTGCGCTTATTAGAATTTTCTGCAGATTATTATCACCATCCTATTGGCCAAACTATTTTATCTATCGTTCCCTCTCGCATTAAGCAAAACAAGTATCAATTGCGCGTAAAAGAAATAGTATACAAAGCGACTAACGAGTTAACCATCGAATGGATTGAGGCATTACCCAAAAGGCAAGTGACTTTAAGAAAAGTAGCAACTAAACTATTAGGTGAGCCTATCCGAAAGACCGCACTAAAAAATATTGCTTCTAATGCAGGCAAAGCCATTCTTGATTTGGTTGAGACAGGTGTTTGTTTCTCTGAAGAATGGAGGGAGGAAACTAGTTATAAAGATGATATTCGGCCATCTTTGAACAAAGAACAGCAACTAGCTATTAACAGCATAAAAGATAATAACAACTTTGTGCCATGGCTCCTTTACGGAGTTACGGGCAGTGGAAAAACAGAAGTATATTTACATTTAATTGAAAAGTTTCTAGGGGAGGAAAAATCCCAAATTCTAGTCTTAGTGCCAGAAATTAATTTAACCCCTCAATTAGAGTCACGGTTTCGCGTACGGTTTCCCGATACAAATTTAGCTGTGCTTCATAGCAATCTTTCAGATATCGAGAGGCTTGATAATTGGCGCCAAGCAAAGTCCGGAGCTGCCTCTATTATTATTGGTACTCGTTTGGCAGTTTTTACCCCCCTAAATAATTTGAAACTCATTATTATTGATGAAGAGCATGACCCCTCATTTAAGCAGCAAGATGGCCTTAAATATCATGCAAGAGATATCGCTATGGTGAGAGCTAGAAATAACGACATCCCTATTATTCTAGGAACAGCCACACCATCTTTGGAAAGTTGGCTTAATGCAAGCAAAGAAATATCAAAATATCAGTTACTGAGATTAAAGGCCCGAGCAGCGCTTGATGCATCATTACCAGAAATAAAAACAACACCCTTAAATAGCAACAAGGATCAACCTATCTCACCGTTAATATTAAAAGCCCTTAAGCGACGCATAGAGCTTAAACAACAATCATTAATTTTTATTAATAGGCGTGGATATGCTCCCGTTTTAGTTTGCTCAAGTTGTGGTTGGAGTGGGTCATGCCATCAATGTAGCGCAAGGCTTGTCGTTCATCTTAAAGATCAAAAAATGCGTTGCCATCACTGCAATTATGAATGCCCAATAGCATTACAATGCAAGGAATGTGGAAATACCGATCTGCATCCATTAGGATCCGGCACACAAAAAATTGAAGACCAAATTAAGGCTTTGATTCCATCAGCCAATATACTCAGGGTTGATCGAGATAGTATGCGAAAGAAAAATGCCCTCCATGAGCTTTATGAAAAAACGCATAAGGGAGACATCGATATATTAATTGGCACGCAAATGTTAGCGAAGGGGCATGATTTCCCAAACCTAACGTTGGTGGTGGTGTTGGATGCTGATAATGCTTTATATAGTACTGATTTTAGAGCATCGGAGCGGTTATTTTCACAGCTTATGCAAGTCTCCGGACGTTCAGGGCGAGGTAGTTTGGCTGGTGAAGTATTAATTCAAACAAGCTTTCCTAACCATCCTATTTTTCAAGCTGTCAAAGCGCACGATTATGAATTGTTTGCTAATACCATTTTAGCTGAACGGGCATCCATTGATCTTCCGCCATTCAGCTTTCATGCGGTTCTTCAGGCTGAGTCAAAACAGTTAGTTTTAGCAGAAAGGTTTATGGATGATATTGCAAACTGGGCAATGACTTCGAAGGAAACGGTTAAAATTTTTGGGCCGGTTAGGCCAGTGATGGAGAGAGTAAATGGATTAGAAAGAATTCATATATATATTCAGTCAGACAAAAGAAAGCACTTACAAAATATGCTTAAAGTATGGATAGATCAAATTAGGCAACACCCTTTGGCGAATAGAGTAAAATGGAGTATCGATATTGACCCAATGCAATAATGCAAAGCATACCATTTCATGAGAAAAAATTTATCAAAGGTTATGACCTTTTCAGCTACAGATCCAACCTCTGGTGCTGGATTGCAAGCTGACGTCTTAACATTAGCAAGCTTAGGATGTTACCCACTTTCTGTGACTACAGCAGTATCAGCTCAAGACACTATTGGGGTTGAAAGCTTAACGGCAATAAGCGCGGAGTTGGTTAATGATCAAGCGCGAAGTATTTTAGAGGATATGGAAATATCAGTTTTTAAATGCGGTCTTTTAGGGAGCTCTGAAAATATTACAGCAGTAGCCGAAATAGCGGCAGATTATCCTGATATACCGTTAATCATAGATCCTGTCCTAGCATCAGGCCGAGGAGACGATCTGGTAAACGCAGAAATGATGGGTGCGATGCTCGAACTGTTGTTTCCTCAGTCGTACCTAATTACCCCCAATAGTTACGAGGCAAGAAGACTCGTCATTGAGGGCGATGAGAATTTCGAAGATATAAGTATAGAGCAATGCGCTGAGCGGTTTAAGTTACTCGGATGTCAAAATGTACTGATAACAGGCACACATGAAAATACAAAGTCAGTTATAAATACTTTATTTTTAGAATCTAAAGATGCTATACCCTACTACTGGGATAGACTGCCCGGCAGTTACCATGGATCCGGATGTACTTTAACATCAGCAATTGCTGGCTATCTTGCACTGGGGTTTAGTTTGGAGTCCGCTGTGGAGCAAGCACAGGATTTCACATGGCAAGCGTTAAAAAATGCATTTAAGCCGGGAATGGGCCAAGCGATTCCCGACCGACTTTTTTGGGTAGATCAAGAGGATGGCGATGGACGCTTCAACCATAATTAGAGGGCTGTATGCTATTACTCCTGACCAAGAAGACAATGATTATTTGATCAGCCAGGTTCGGCAAGCAATTGAAGGCGGAGTGAAGCTCGTTCAATATCGATCAAAAACTTTAAAACCAAATCAAAAAAAAATACAAGCTACGGCGATAAAAGAGCTATGTGACGCACTAGAAGTGCGACTTATTATTAATGATGATATTGAATTATCTAAACATTTAGATGCATTTGGCGTCCATTTAGGGAAAGATGACGACAATATAGACGATGCTAGGAAATTACTGGGGCCAGATAAATGCATAGGAGTCTCTTGTTATAATTCATTAACTAGAGTCAAAGCGGCGTATGACAAGCATGCAGATTATATTGCTCTAGGAGCTTTTTTCCCAACGAATACCAAGCCTAATGCGCCAAGAGTCACTCTAGAAATCTTAAGGCAGGTGAAAAATATAGGCAATATTCCTCTGGTAGCTATTGGAGGGATATCCTTAGAAAATTTAGATATGTTAAAAGATGAACAAATAAACTCGGTTGCTCTAGTTTCATCCCTTTTTAACTCTGATAATATTGAAGTAACTGCAAAACAATTTTGTACAATCCTGGAAAGTTGGAGTCTATGAATAAAAATCAAAGTTTATATGAGCAATCAAAAAAATATATTCCTGGGGGCGTTAATTCTCCAGTAAGAGCATTTAGCTCGGTAGGAGGCACTCCTATCTTTTTTAAAAGAGGACTGGGAAGCCGACTTTGGGATGAGGACGATAAGGAATACATTGACTACATTAATTCATGGGGCCCTATGATATTAGGACATGCTAACCAAGAGGTTTTAGACGCGGTTAATGAGGCATCAAAAAGTAGCCTCTCTTTTGGTGCGCCGACTTCTCGTGAGTTAGATATGGCAGAAGAGATTGTTAAATTAGTTCCAAGTATTGAGCAGGTTCGTTTGGTTAGCAGTGGCACGGAAGCCACCATGAGTGCCATTAGAGTTGCAAGAGGATTTACTGGTAGGGATACCATTGTAAAATTCGAAGGATGTTACCACGGTCACGCAGATGCTTTATTAGTAAAGGCTGGTTCTGGCGCACTAACATTTGGCCAGCCTAGTTCAGCGGGAGTCCCTATCGATGTCGCTAAACATACTTTAACGCTTCCTTATAACGACACCCAAGCTCTGGAAGATCTTTTTGGCTCGCTTGGTGGAGAAATTGCCTGCGTTATTATTGAGCCAGTAGTAGGGAACATGAACTTAATTATTCCCCACCAAGAATTTCTCGACACCCTCAGATGTCTTTGTACTAAATACGGTGCTGTATTAATCTTTGATGAAGTAATGACTGGTTTTCGCGTTGCATTGGGTGGGGCACAAGCAATGTTTAATGTAATCCCAGATATGACGACATTAGGCAAGGTTATTGGTGGTGGTCTTCCAGTAGGAGCATTTGGAGGAAAGAAGGAGATTATGCAGCAACTTGCCCCTTTAGGCCCTGTATATCAAGCAGGAACGTTGTCAGGAAATCCAGTAGCAGTAGCGGCAGGCCTTAAAACACTGGAGTTAATTCAGCAACCAAATTTTTTTGAGGCACTAAGCACTACAACAAAACAATTGGTAGATGGTTTAACAGCATCAGCCAAAGAGAGAAATGTCGATTTTTGTGCCCGCAATGTTGGGGGTATGTTTGGGTTATATTTTAGTAAAACTCCCCCTAATAGCTTTGAAGAAATCATGGGGTCTGATAGAGAGACATTTAAGAAATTCTTTCATTTGATGCTAAGCCAAGGCATATATTTTGGCCCTTCAGCATTTGAAGCTGGTTTTGTTTCGGCTGCTCATACTTCGGTTGATATAAAACAAACGATTGATGCCGCAAATGTTGCCTTCGATCAGCTAGGATAACTATTGAGGTTTTTACCATAAGATCATTGAATAAGCGGGCAAAAAGCTATAAAATTTACCGTTCCGTTTAACATACTTAATTATAAATAATGACGCACCCAGCCTCACCAAAAAAACAAGGCCTTTATAATCCTTCAAACGAGCACGATTCCTGTGGCGTTGGTTTTGTTGCCAATAGCCGAGGAATTAAAAGCCATAAGATTATTTTGCAAGGCTTAGAGATTCTTACCAACCTAACGCATAGGGGTGCTACCGGTTATGACCCAAAATTAGGAGATGGTGCAGGCATTCTTATTCAAATACCAGACACACTATTCCAAAAAGAAGCAAAAACATTGGCTATTCAATTGCCAAAAGAAGGTGAGTATGGAATTGGGATGCTGTTTTTACCTCAAGCAGACAAGTCTAGAGCAGCATGCGAAAACATAATCAGTAAAGTTATTGCAGAAGAGGGGCAGACAGAGCTAGGCTGGAGGACTGTTCCAGTTAATAACGAAGATATAGCCGGCGCAGCAAGAAACGTTGAGCCAGTTATCAAACAGATCATTATTGGTCAGGGTGATAACGTTGACGGACAAATAGCTTTTGAAAGAAAGCTCTTTGTTATTAGAAAGAGAATAGAAAACCTCGTCCATGCACTCAACATATCTGACCCTGCTAATTTTTATATTTCTTCTATGTCTTCTAGAACAATAGTATATAAAGGGATGCTTTTAGCGAACGAAGTAGGCATATTTTTCCCAGACCTTTTGGATCAATCCGCTGAGTCAGCCTTGGCTTTAGTCCACCAAAGATTTTCAACGAATACCTTCCCATCATGGGATCTTGCTCATCCATACAGAATGATTGCTCATAATGGTGAAATTAATACTGTACGAGGCAATGAGAATTGGATTAATGCTAGACAAAAGAAAATGAAGTCTATGTTGCTAGGCGATGACCTGGAGAAATTGTGGCCACTTATTACAGAGGGCCAATCGGATTCAGCAAGCTTCGACAATTGTTTAGAATTATTGGTAGCAGGTGGTTATAGCTTGCCTCATGCAATGATGATGTTGATACCAGAAGCTTGGTCTGGTAATGCGCTGATGAGTCAAGAGAGAAAGTCATTCTATGAGTATCATGCTGCAATGATGGAGCCATGGGATGGCCCAGCGGCTGTAGCTTTTACTGATGGACAAATGATCGGTGCAACTTTAGATCGAAATGGCCTAAGACCCGCGCGTTATTTAATGACTGATGATGGTGTTGTGATGATGGCGTCTGAAATGGGTGTACTTAAGTTTCCTGAAGAAAAAATTGTTAAAAAATGGCGCCTAGAACCAGGAAAAATGTTACTTATTGATCTTCAGGCTGGGAGGATTATTGACGATGCCGAGGTTAAAAAGTTGTTAGCAAGCGCCAAGCCATACGAGACATGGATTAAACAATCTAGATTTCTTTTAAGTGATTTCAAACAAGCAAAAGCTAAGGTCGAGTTGAAGGGCTCATTATTAGATATTCAGCAGGCATTTGGTTTTACCCAAGAAGATATTAATTTTATTCTTAAGCCTATGGTTACTGATGGGCAAGAACCATCAGGGTCAATGGGAAATGATGCGGCACTCCCGGTATTATCTAACCGTCCTAAGGTACTTTATAATTATTTTAAACAGTTGTTTGCTCAGGTTACAAATCCTCCTATTGACCCAATAAGAGAAGAGTTAGTTATGTCCTTGATTACCTTTATTGGTCCCCGTCCTAATTTGTTGGGTATAGAAGAGACAAACCCCCCGGCGCGCTTAGAGTCCAGCCAGCCAATTTTAAGCCTTGAAGATTTAGAGGTATTAAAAGATATTGATCAAACGACCCATGGCCAGTTCAAATCAAAAGTAATTGATATAACCTTCAAGGTTGGTCATGATGAATCTTATGGCCAGGCGATGGAAAGAGCTTTGGTTAGCATTTGTGAAAAGGCAAAACAGTCTGTAAAGGATGGCATGAACATCATCATTTTGTCTGATCGGCAAACCGATAATAACAATCTGGCGGTTCCGGCATTGCTAGCATGCTCCGCTACTCATCAATTTCTAGTAAAAGATGGCATAAGAACAAATACCGGCTTAGTAGTTGATACCGGATCTGCGCGGGAAGTACACCATTTTGCTTTATTAGCAGGCTATGGTGCCGAAGCCGTTTGCCCTTGGCTTACCTATGAAACTATTAGGACGCTAGCCGACGACTTTAGCAGTGCACATGAGAAGTATATTAAAGCTATCGGTAAAGGCTTTAACAAAGTCATGTCAAAAATGGGTATTTCTACCTATCAGTCCTATTGTGGGGCACAGGTTTTTGAGGCAGTTGGCCTAAATCAATTATTCATTGATAAATATTTTAAAGGCACGCCTACGAATATTGAAGGTATTGGGATTAAGGAAATAGCAGAAGAGGCTAATCAAATACATAAAGCTGCTTTTGGTCCTGACCCCGTTCTTATCAACGCGCTTGATGCTGGCGGTGAGTATGCATTCAGGATTCGCGGCGAAGAACATATGTGGAATCCTGAGTCTATTGCAAAATTGCAGCATGCTACTAGAAAAAACCAATACGACACTTATAAAGAATACGCAGAATTAATTAACAACCAAACAAAAAAACACAAAACTTTGCGTGGGCTTTTTGGTTTTAAAAAAACAACACCAATTGCTATAGATGAAGTTGAGTCAGCCAAAGAAATTGTAAAACGTTTTGCTACAGGGGCGATGTCGCTAGGGTCAATATCTACAGAGGCACACTCTACGCTTGCAGTTGCAATGAACCGTATAGGTGGAAAGTCTAATACCGGTGAGGGCGGCGAAGATAAGAAGCGTTTTATACCTATCACTAAAAATTCTTCTATAGCAGAACATCTTGGTGAAGATATTATCGAATCTAATTATGCTTTGGTAGCTGGTGATTCGATGCGATCACGAATTAAGCAGGTAGCTTCCGGACGCTTTGGAGTAACAGCAGAATATTTATCTGCTGCAGATCAAATCCAAATTAAAATGGCACAAGGAGCAAAGCCAGGGGAAGGCGGACAACTACCAGGGCATAAGGTTAGCTCTTACATAGCAAAGCTAAGATTTTCTGTGCCAGGAGTTGGACTTATCTCACCACCCCCACACCATGATATTTATTCCATTGAAGATTTAGCGCAATTGATCCATGACCTTAAAAATGCAAACCCAAGCGCTAGCATTTCTGTGAAATTAGTCTCAGAGACTGGCGTAGGAACTGTTGCGGCAGGAGTAGCCAAAGCCAAATCTGACCATATCGTTATTGCTGGACATGATGGTGGAACAGGGGCGTCACCCCTTTCTTCGATTAAACATGCGGGGACTCCTTGGGAGATAGGGCTAGCTGAAACTCAACAAACCTTAGTGTTAAATCAATTAAGAGGCCGTGTAGTGCTTCAAGTAGACGGACAGATGAAAACGGGCCGGGATGTTATTGTTGGTGCATTATTGGGGGCGGATGAATTTGGTTTTGCTACAGCGCCACTTGTAGTTGAGGGTTGCATCATGATGAGAAAGTGTCATCTTAATACTTGTCCGGTGGGTATTGCGACTCAGGACCCAGAACTCAGGAAAAGATTTAATGGTCAACCCGAACACGTAGTTAATTTCTTCTTCTTTATTGCAGAAGAAATTCGTGAAATTATGGCTTCACTAGGCATGAAAAAATTTAATGACTTGATAGGCCGAAGTGATTTATTAGATATGAAGCAAGGTATTGAACATTGGAAAATTCAGGGATTAAATTTCAGTAAAATTTTTCATCAGCCAGATATGGGCGCAGAGGTATCTCGATACAATGTCGAGCAGCAATACCATGGATTAGACAAAGCATTAGATCTTGAAATTATTAAAAAAGCTAAGTTATCGATTGAAAAAAAAGAACCTACGGCTTTTGATATAGCCATAACAAATACAAACCGTACAGTCGGCACTATGTTGTCTCATGAGATTGCTAAACGATATGGCAATGACGGTCTTCCGGATAACACTATAAGAGTTAATATTGAAGGCACGGCCGGGCAAAGTTTTGGAGCCTTTTTAGCCAAAGGCATAACATTGAACCTTCATGGCGAAGGCAATGATTACGTTGGCAAAGGCTTATGTGGGGGCCATATTATTATTCGTCCACCACAACACTTTAAAGGCATAGAAGAAAAAAATATTATCGTTGGAAATACCGTAATGTATGGAGCAACCTCAGGAGAGTCCTACTTTAGGGGTATTGCAGGTGAGAGATTCTGCGTGAGGAATTCTGGTGCCTCAGCGGTAGTTGAAGGTGTTGGTAATCATGGCTGTGAATATATGACTGGAGGTACTGTAGTCGTGTTGGGGCAAACGGGGCAAAATTTTGCTGCTGGGATGTCGGGAGGCGTTGCATATATTTATGATCCAGAAGGAACATTTACACAATCATGCAATCTATCAATGGTAACTTTAGAAAAAGTAGTCAAAGAGAGTGTGCAAGTTAAAGGACCTAAACACCTAAATTTAACGGATGAAACAATTCTGAATAAATTAATAGCCAATCACCATCAATTTACTAACAGCACCATAGCGGGTGATATATTAAATAAATGGGAAGCGTCCATTGAAAAATTTGTCAAAGTTATGCCTAACGAATATAGAAGAGCATTAGATGAGTTACATGCACAAACAATTAAGGAGGTGGCATAAATGGGTAAGGTTACAGGTTTTATGGATTTTCCTAGAATTGCCGAAGAAAATATTCCACCTGCAGAAAGGGTAAAAAATTATAAAGAGTTTGTGCTGCACTTATCTGACGAGGCGGCGAAAACACAGGGAGCTAGATGTATGGATTGCGGCATACCTTTTTGTAATAACGGATGCCCTGTTAATAACATTATTCCTGATTGGAACGACCTAGTATTTCAGCAAAACTGGGAACAAGCAATTGAGGTGCTTCATTCTACTAATAATTTTCCGGAATTTACTGGGAGAATTTGCCCTGCTCCTTGTGAGGCTGCATGCACATTAAATATTAATGATGATCCGGTCGGAATTAAGTCAATTGAGCATGCCATTATTGATAAGGCATGGGAAAACAATTGGGTTGTTCCTCAACCACCAAAAAATAAAACAGGTAAAAAAATTGCTATCGTAGGTTCAGGACCGGCAGGTTTGGCAGCAGCTCAGCAACTCGCAAGAGTAGGACATGATGTGGTTGTGTTAGAAAAAAATGATCGTATTGGTGGGTTATTAAGGTATGGCATACCAGATTTTAAAATGGAAAAATCCCATATTGATCGACGTGTTGTTCAAATGGAAGCGGAGGGCGTTACCTTTAAGACCAATCAGAACGTTGGTGAAAATGTTGACCCAGATCAATTAGTGCACGATTTTGATTCCGTCATTCTTGCGGGGGGTGCTGAGTGGCCAAGAGACCTTCCTGTACCTGGAAGAGAATTAGATGGAGTGCATTTCGCTATGGATTTTCTACCTAATCAAAATAAAATCGTTGCAGGTGATGAGGTAAAAGATCAAATTACCGCGACAGGAAAGAATGTTGTAGTTATTGGGGGTGGTGATACTGGATCAGACTGTGTTGGGACTTCAAATCGCCATGGAGCTGCATCAGTTTATCAGTTCGAACTCATGCCCGAACCTCCGGAAAAAGAAATTAAATCATTGGTGTGGCCTTATTGGCCTCTTAAGATGAGAACATCCAGCTCACATGAAGAGGGCTGTGAAAGAGACTGGTCTGTGGCAACTAAGTCATTTATAGGTGAAAACGGAAAAGTAAAAGAATTAGTTGCAGCCAGAGTGGAGTGGAAAGATGGCAAGATGCAAGAAGTCCCTAATTCTGAATTCACCATGAAAGCGGACTTAGTTTTATTGGCTATGGGCTTTGTGAGCCCCCAACAAACTATTTTAGATAAGTTTGGTATTGATAAAGATGCCAGGGGTAATGCCAAAGCTGAAACCGAGGGCGAAAATTCATATACGACATCAAGAAGCAAAGTGTTCGCAGCAGGTGATATGCGAAGAGGCCAGTCATTAGTTGTATGGGCTATAAGAGAGGGTCGTCAGTGTGCCCGATCTGTAGACGAGTTCTTGATGGGTTCAAGTAACCTCCCCCGTTAATAATAATATTGGTGAAAAATCTTCTTTTTTTTCTGCTTGTATTGTTGTCAGGATGTATGACAACCGCTGCAGTAGTAGATACTGCTGGAGGTGCTGCGGTGTCAACAGGAGAGTTGGTGGTTGATACCTTAGACTTAATTACCCCGGATATATTTAGTGATGACTAAACTATACTAACCCCAATGGCCCCTATTAAAAATGACGTCTTTCTAAAGACACTTAAACAAGAAGCCACACCCTATACCCCTGTATGGTTGATGCGTCAGGCAGGAAGGTACCTACCGGAATACCGCAAAACAAGAAAGCATGCCGGAAGCTTCCTAGATTTATGTAAAAATGCTGACTTTGCTACTGAAGTAACCCTACAACCACTCGACCGATACCCTCTATTAGATGCTGCTATATTATTTTCTGACATACTTACAGTACCTGATGCCATGGGTTTAGGGCTTCATTTTGTTGACGGTGAAGGACCAAAGTTTCATTATCCATTAACCGATGAGAAGGCAATTCAAAAGTTAGATGTTCCAAATGTAGAAGAAAAATTAGGGTACGTTTTTAATGCAGTGCAGTCGATAAAGAGAGCATTGAATGGGCGTGTACCATTAATTGGTTTTGCAGGAAGTCCATGGACACTAGCGACTTACATGGTTGAGGGACAAGGAGGAACAGGGTTCCTTAATATTAAAAAAATGTTATATTCACGACCAGATCTAATGCACCATATTCTTAAGGTAACTGCAGAATCCGTTTCTATATATTTGGCAAAACAAATAGAAGCTGGAGCAGACGCGGTAATGATTTTTGATTCATGGGGTGGAGCCCTCTCACATCACGAATACGAGAGCCATTCTTTAAATTATATGAAAGTGATTATCGCAAATTTAAATTTAATGGGCTTTGAAAGCACCCCTAAAATAATCTTTACTAAGGGTGGCGGGCAATGGCTTGACCTTCAAGCTAAAAGTGGTGCTGATGCACTGGGCATAGATTGGCAAACAAATTTAGGCAATGCTCGTAAAGTAGTAAACGATCAATTAGTCCTTCAGGGAAATCTTGACCCAGCAATATTGTTATCGGAGCCAAAAGCAATAAGGTCAGCCGTACGAAATACTTTAGATAGCTACGGACACGGTGAAGGACATATATTTAATCTTGGGCATGGAATCACACAATTTACCCCACCTGAAAATGTTGAATGCATGTTAGAAGAAGTACGATCATATAGTAAAAAATATCATATAAATGCATAATTTGTCATAAATCTTTCATAAAAAAAGCTTATCGTTGAAAAAAATTTATAAGCTTATCAATGGTAAAAAATCGCAAAAGCGTATTAAAAAAATTGCATGAAATAGACACAGCAATGTGTTTATTTATGAATTGCCAGAGCAACCATAGAATAATTAGGCAATTTTTTAAGGCAGTAAGCCGTCTGGGGGACGGTATTATTTGGTACATATTAATGGCAGCCTTTTTATTCCTAGATGGGATGGAGGGAATAAAAGCGGTCAGTCACATGCTCATATTTGGAGCTACGGGAACCTTGGTTTATAAAATAATGAAGCGGTCGGTTTCTCGGCCTAGACCTTTTCAAGTTAATCTAAGTATTAAAAATAAAGAGAGGGCCCTAGACCACTTTAGCTTTCCATCTGGTCATACATTGCACGCAGTTATATTCAGTTTAATAGCCTCCATATACTTACCGTCTTTATTTCCAATATTAATATCTTTGACCGTACTGATTGGGCTATCAAGAGTTATTCTAGGGCTTCATTACCCAAGTGATGTAGTTGTTGGTGCATTGATAGGTCTTCTAATAGTAAAAATATCAACTTTTATTTTCTAATAGGTGAAGATACTTTTTATATCTGACGTATATTTCCCAAGAATAAATGGGGTGTCAACTTCTATCAGGACATTTCGTGCTGAGCTAAAAAGTTTGGGCCATGAAGTTCATTTAATAGCCCCAAGATATGGAAAAAATGATCGAAAAGAGGAATGGATTACCAGGGTAGATTCTCGTGGTATTTATTTTGACCCTGAGGATAGGCTTATTCAATATTTTAAGGCATTAAAACTGTTGCCATGGATTAAGAAAGAAAATTTTGAAGTGGTGCATATACACACACCTTTTTTTGCACATTATCTTGGAATAAAAATAAGAAAAGAGTTATCTATTCCTTGTATAGAGACATACCACACTTTTTTTGAAGATTACCTGCATCATTATTTGCCATTTATACCAGAATTTATTTCCCGTAACTATGCAAGGTGGATATCAAAACGACAATGTAACGCGGTTAATGGAATAATATCTCCATCACAACCAATGCTTAATGTTTTAAGGAAATATCAAATAGACACTCAAAGCAAAGTTATACCAACAGGGCTAGAAGAAAAATATTTTACGAGACATTCTGGAAAGGCATTTCGATTAGCGCAGAATATACCAAAAAAACAAAAAGTATTGTTGTTTGTGGGAAGAGTGGCGCATGAAAAAAATATATTATTCTTACTTCGGATGCTTAAGATACTACTTAAAAAACATCCGAATACTCTATTGTTAATAACTGGCGAAGGTCCAGCAGAAGAAGACATTAGAAATGAAATAAAATTATTAGGTATAACGGATAATGTAAAAATGATTGGGTACTTAGATCAGATAGATGAATTACCAGCGTGTTATTCCGCTGCAGATATTTTTGTTTTCTCTTCAAAAAGTGAAACACAAGGAATTGTATTATTAGAAGCAATGGCACAAGGTACTCCTGTTGTTGCGATTGCAGAGCTTGGAACAGCATCAATATTATTTGAAGGGAGGGGGGCATTAATCGCGAAGGATGATACCAAACATTTTTCAGGGCGAGTAGATGAGTTATTATCAGACCAAGGTCTTCATCAAAGAATGAGCGAAGAAGCATTTAAATATGCTAAGAGAAATTGGTCCGCAAAAGATCAGGCAAAAAAATTAATATCTTTTTAC
>DGAZ01000038.1:20864-26261 GCA_002384685.1 Methylophilales bacterium UBA4017
AGCGTGCTCGTTATTTTTATTCTTATTTTTTGAGTAAGCATTGTCCGGTAATAATTTCTAACTATCCTTATCATGTAGCATCATATTAAGACCTTCATCAATTACCCTTTGTTTAAGAATTAGATCATAAACTGGAAAGGTAACCTCAGTTCTTCGTGAAAGTGAATATTGAATTTTGAATAAAAGCTATGACTAGGTAAAAAAATTAATATAACCAATTAAGAATAGTGGAATTTGTAATCCGAAGTTTACAATAATTGCCTTATCCTTATTTAATAGTCCAGCAATAGTCCATCCAACAACTCCAATTCCATGAGAGAAAATATTCAATGGGTATATATTTAGATTTGTTAGCAATATTCCAATTAAAACAAAAGATGTACTAATCCACTTTAAATATAGTTTAATAAAATTCATGATCTCTCCTCGCATAATGATCAAACCAGTTTTTAAGAATATTAATATGTTTTTCTGTTATTCCTGTTATCGAGTCGCAAAGAATGAGCTGAAAAAAATTATCAGGAAATTTTTCTGATTTGTCATCAATTGCTACCCAATCAATATTTGTAGAAGCTTCATATCTGAGAAATGATCTATTTGCTTTAATCTTGGTTAACCAATAAATCAATGATAAAAAGCCTTATCAATACCGACACCCGTTTGCGATCGAAAGAATTGGGCATCAAATTTGGCTTGTTCTAAATAAGCATTTTTACTTTTGTCAGTCACAGAAAAAAACCAAATGCCTAGAAAGGTAATGCTCATAGAAAATAGAGCAGGGTACTTATAAGGAAAAATAGCCTCCTTATTATTAAATACATCGACCCAAACAACAGGACCTAAAACTACCAAGACGATCGCTGATATAAGACCCGCAGTGCCACCAATAATTGCTCCTTTAGTGGTTAGTTTTTTCCAATAAATAGATAGAAGTAGGATGGGAAAATTGGTGCTAGCTGCTATAGCGAATGCTAAACCAACCATGAACGCGACATTTTGACTTTCAAATGTAATACCAAGTAGTATAGCCAAAAGCCCTAAACACACCGTACCAATTTTTGATACTCGCATCTCTTTTTTTTCACTATACTTTTTTCCACTGAATACATTGGCATACAGGTCATGTGAAATAGCAGAAGCTCCAGCAAGGGTTAGGCCGGATACAACGGCTAAAATTGTTGCAAACGCAACAGCGGAAATAAATCCTAGGAGCAAGTCGCCACCAACAGCATGTGCTAAATGAATAGCAGCCATATTGTTATTACCTATCAGCTGGCCTAATTCATTGAGGTATTGAGGGTTTTGAGACACTAGAATGATGGCCCCGAATCCAATAATAAAAGTTAATATATAGAAGTAGCCAATAAATCCTGTCGCATAGACTACCGACTTCCTAGCTTCTACGGCATTTTTTACCGTGAAGAAGCGCATTAAGATATGGGGGAGACCAGCCGTTCCAAACATCAATGCCAGCCCAAGCGATATAGCAGAAACTGGGTCTGATATTAGGCCACCTGGCGCTAAAATTTCATCCCCTTTGGGATGAATGTTAATGGCCGCTGTGAAGAAATGATCGATGCTAAAATTGAACTGAATCAGCACCAATACGGCAATCAGTGTTGCCCCTGAAAGCAATAATATGGCCTTAATTATCTGAACCCAGGTCGTGGCAAGCATTCCACCAAAAGTTACGTAAAGTATCATTAGGCCACCAACAATAATCACTGCGCTGTAGTAAGGTAATCCAAACAATAGCTCAATCAGCTTTCCGGCACCCACCATTTGAGCGATCAAATATAAAATGACGGTGCAAAGTGATCCGCATGCAGCAAGCAACCTAATGGGCTTTTGTTGTAAGCGAAAGGAAGCGACGTCAGCGAAACTGTATTTCCCCAAATTCCTTAAAGGCTCAGCAATTAATAATAAAATAATCGGCCATCCAATAAGAAATCCAATAGAGTAAATCAATCCGTCAAACCCGGTTAGATAGACGAGTCCTGATATACCAAGAAAAGAGGCGGCAGACATAAAGTCACCTGAAATGGCCAGCCCATTTTGAAAACCTGTAATATCGCCACCAGCAGTATAAAAACTTTTCGCTGTCTGAGTTTTTTTTGACGCCCAATAGGTTATGTATATGGTTAGACCTACAAATAAAACAAACATCAAAACAGCTGTGTTGTTTAGGCCCATTAAACTTATTTAGCCTTAATTAATTTGCTAACCAATGGCTCTAATTTCTTGTTAACCAGATAAGCATATAAAAAAGTGATAAGGAAAATATGAAGAATTAAGAGAAATCCAAGAACAATTCCAATAGATAAAGATCCCCTGCCAATTAATTGACCGAAGAAAGTCGGATTAAAAGCAATTATCCATATAAAGCAAAAATAAGGAACAACCGTTAACAGTATTAGAGGTAAAATAATTTTTCTTCGAGCTCTCTGCAGATCCGAAAATATTTTTTGTGTATTTTTAATTGAGGCTATAGACACTGATAAAGTCACCTTGTTTGTAGCCCATAATTTTATTTCCACCAGATACTACAGCAATATACTGCCTTCCATCAATCATATAAGAAATAGCGGGGGCATTCACTCCTGCATTAATTTTTACCGACCAAAGTGACTCGCCTGAGCTTGCATGGATAGCACTAAAATTTCCATTACCTTCGCCAACAAAAACTAAGTTACCTTTTGTTGCGAGGGTTCCTCCTAGCAAAGGCTGGTCTGTACGATGTTGCCAGCGAATCTTTCCGTCAGTGAGATCAATAGCTGACAATAGTCCCCACTGATCATCATCGGTAGGCTCAGAGCTAGTGTATCTAATCGCTTTACCATTAACTATTTTTTCATGTTGTGTGTATTTAATCGGAGCATGTATGCCAGAAACGTAAGCAAGATGCTGGTCAATATTAACGCTTACTGGAGACCAGTTGGATCCACCTAATATTCCAGGATATATAACAGTTCCTTCTTCGCTCGCTTCAGCGAACATATTATTTTGTGGGACAAAGGGCTCTGATTTTAGGAGCAACTCTCCTGAATTTCTATCATGAATATAAAACCAGCCTGTTTTACCTGCCTGCCCTACCGCAGGAATAATCTTTCCTTCATGAATGGTATGAAAGATGACCGGGGGGCTGGCTACATCGTAACCCCATATATCATGTGGTACTTGTTGGTAATACCATTTTAATTTTCCAGTATTTGCATCTAAAGCAATCAGTGAGACGGTATACAAGTTATCACCTGGCCTACTTTGATCGCTCATTTGAGGGGATGGATTCCCTGTACCAAAGAATAGGGTATGTGTTTCCTTATCAATAGCCGGGGTTGTCCATGCAGAACCCCCGCCATATTTTGCAGCATCAGGATATTGGGATAACGACTCTTTTTCGTTGAGCAAATCCCTATTTAACACCTCTCCATCTTTAGTGTAGTTACTAAACTCACCCTCCCATCCTTCGTTAGGGATCGTATCAAATTGCCATATTTGCTTTCCCGAATAGATATCATAGGCTGCTAAAAAGCCAGGTCGTCCAAACCTTCCTGAAACACCTACGACGGCCCCTAGAGGAGCATCTTTTTCGTGTCCTTCAACATGCAATCCATAACCTACACCGGTAATACCAACAATCACTTTATTTTCATAGACTACAGGAGCCATCGAAATGCCTGCGCCCGTTCCACCGCTGACTTGTTTTTCTCTATTTGGATCGCTGGGATTTAAGGAAGAAATAGATTCGGTTCCTACAGTATCTTCTACTACATTAATGTCCCATAACTTTTTACCTGTTTTAATATCTAAAGATATAAGTCTTGCATCTACGGTACCCATAAATAGTTGTTCACCATAAACTGCAACGCCTCGGTTTGTTGGTCCGCAACACATTTTCCAGTTCTGATTACGATCGTGTTCGTATCGCCAGATGACTTTTCCTGTCTTAGCATTCATGGCAATAATATGGTTATAAGGGAGTGATATATACATAACACCGCTCTGAACGATTGGTGTGGATTGAAAAGTCGCTTTAATTCCCGTTTGGTATTGCCAAGACAATTTTAGGTCTTTAACATTCGTATCATTGATTTGATCTAAGCGTGAATACCGTTGGTTGGTGAGATCTTGTCCATATGATGACCAATCTGAGTCAGATTGTTGGCAGCCCACCAGACAAAAAAGAAGGAAAAAAAGAACAATTTTTTTTAAGGCAGTCATTTAGATGTAGGCGTACACCGGCACATTAAGGACTCTTATTTTATCAGCAATTTGATCTAGCTCGCTTTCAGTTAGACGTTCAATTTCTATGGAAATATTTTGCTCCGATGGCCTTGCAAGACTATACAAATGAATACCACTTAATCGATCCTCGTAATGCTTGAGAAATGCAATGTATGCATTAATACTTTTATTTGAAGGTAATTGCCCGTTCATTTTAATTAGACAGGTTTGTATAATAGTTGGCGAGACGGATAAGGATGCCTCAATATTATTTTTAGTAACCCCTAGGCTACTATTAATTTGATTAATTAATTTAATTTCATCGTCCATTACACTGTCAATTTTAAACCATACTTCCTTCCGGATAGATTGAATCGCGGCCCACCCTTTTTGGACTGACTTGTTAGTCATATTACTGCCATTGGTAATAACTCGCACTGTCAGTTGGTCGACTAATTTGTAATCGTTTATGGCTTCCACTACCACCTGGGTTACCTCAGAAAATTCTCTAGCCGCAGTTGGCTCACCGTTTCCAGAGAAGGCTATATCTTTAAAGGTAGTTCCAGGACTGGTATGTTTAGACAGAAAATTATTATGAACAATTTCCTCAAGCCAAAAATACAGTTCTTTTTTTAATAAATTAATATCAATAGGCTCGGGCTTTCCCCTGGTTAGGTTGGGAATTTCACAATAAATACACTGCCAATTACAGGCATTATTAGTATTAAGGTTGATGCCAAGAGATAAACCGCCAGCCCTTCTTGATACGACCGGGTAAATGTATTTCTTATCGAAAATTGTTCGATCATGATTAATGATGCTTAAGGTTTTCATGTATTTATTTCAGCAACTATATGCTTATATGATACTTGATTTGTTAGTTATCCACATCGAGATCAGAAAAAATTAAAAAGATAGGATTATCTAATTAGACGAGAAATTATTCTCTTCAGTAAATTTCCATGTTCGTGTGATATTAATAATATCGACTTCTTTGCGCATTTTTTCAGAAAATGCAGCGTAAGGCTCACCTAATTCAACTATTTTTATAGCGGCTTTATCCAGAGCATCAAACCCAGAACTTTTATTGATAATAATTTGTTTGATTTGTCCTTCCGAGGTTAGACTCACCGTCAATCGGAGTGTCCCTAAATTACCAGCTCTAGCCTCCTC
>DGAZ01000047.1:0-26465 GCA_002384685.1 Methylophilales bacterium UBA4017
GGACATGAGATTTTTACTTACTTTCCTGAAGAGATTAACCATATAAATGAAAGAAAATTTTTACCACAAGGTAATGGCGCTTTAACTTTTCATAAGCTTATAAATGAAATTCAAATGTTTTTACATGACTGGGAGTTGAACAAGAAAAGGGAGAAGGCTGGTAGCTATCCAGCAAATACCTTATGGTTTTCTGGCGGAGGTCAGCTTCCTGTTAAGGTCAGAGATTCATCCCAGAAAAAGACTATCTTAACTAATTTAAAATTATTCCAAAATGTTAATTTATTATTTCCGGAAATACAGATGAGTACTTACAATCATAATGAGACCTTTAAAGCCCTTAAGTATGATTCAGCATATTTTCATTTTAATTCTGATGAATATTTGTCCAGGTATTTAGATTATTTTTTTGATGAATTAAAATCTAAGAAGTATAAAAAAATAGCTCTTAGGATCGTCGTCGGTAATGCATGTTTGCTTATCACCACATCATCCTTAGGAAAGTTTAAGTTTTGGAAGGCTAAAAAAGTTATAAGTGAGTTATTCAATGCAAGTTAAACAAAGAAATATTAATTTACATTTAAAAGAGCAGCTCATTGAAAATGGATCCAATCAATTTTTGGCTAGTATATTGGCTGCAAGAAATATAGGTTCACCTGACGAAACAAATTATGACTTAAAAAGTTTGCTACCTCCGAGCCTTATGCATTCAATTGAAAGTGCAGCAGAATTCCTTTACGAAAGTATTAAACAAGAAAAAAAAATAATTATCATTGGAGATTATGATGCAGATGGCGCAACAGCATCGGCAGTTGCTGTTCTAGGTCTGAGAAAATTTTTAGCTAATGTAGATTTTCTTGTCCCCAACAGATTTGTTTATGGATATGGATTATCTGAAGGCATTGTTAAAGAAGCAATGAAAAATAATCCGGATGTAATAATCACCGTTGACAATGGAATCGCTAGCATAGACGGCGTTAGCTTTGCAAGAGCGAATAATATAGATGTTATTGTTACCGATCATCACCTTCAGGCAGAACAGCTACCTGAAGCAAATTTTATTATAAATCCCAACCAAAGAGACTGTTCCTTTCCAAGTAAAAATTTATGTGGGGCAGGAGTGGTTTTTTATCTATTACTAGCTTTGAGAGTCGTTTTTAGATCGAAAGGTGAATTTAAAAATACTCCAGAACCTAACTTGTTAGAACTTATTGATCTTGTCTGCTTAGGGACAGTAGCAGACCTAGTCCCTCTAGATTTTAATAATCGAATTTTGGTTCAGTATGGAATGAAAAAAATTAGACAGAATGCTTGTAATTATGGGATTCAGGCCATAGCTAAACTGAGCAATAAATCAATAGCAAGTCTTAAAACATCCGACCTGTCTTTTTCCATAGCGCCAAAATTGAATGCTGCAGGAAGGTTAGATGATATGTCTATTGGTATTAAATGTTTACTTGCACAAAGCTATGCAGAGGCAGAGCATTTCGCTCTTGAGTTAATGAAATTAAATGCACAAAGAAAAGAGATTGAGCTTGAGATGAAAGAGGATGTCCTAGATAACCTTTCTTTCGATAAAGACAAATCTTATTCGCTATGTTTGTATAATAAAAATTGGCATCAAGGCGTGATTGGTATTTTAGCCTCTCGCATGAAAGAGAAATACCATAGGCCGACTATAATTTTTGCGTTAGATAGCAGTGGGATCTTTAAAGGTTCAGCTCGTTCGATCCCAGGGTTTCATATGAGAGATGCTTTAGATCTGATATCAAAACAACATACGCATTTAATTAAAACATTTGGTGGCCATGCAATGGCAGCGGGATTAACAATAGAGGAAACTAGTTTCGATGAATTTGTAACAGTTTTTGAGCTTCATTGTGCAAAAACTTTAACTAAAGATGATTTAAATTTGGTGGTTGATGTGGACGAATCAATTCTTGCTAAGAGCGTTACTTTTGAAGATGTGCGACAGATTGGTTTGAGTGTTTGGGGTCAGGGGTTTAGCCCTCCCTATTTTAAGGATGGGTTTGAGGTAATCAGTCAAAAAACTCTGATGAATAAGCACGTAAAATGTCAGCTGTTATTAAAAAGCAAAATCTATGAGGCTATTATTTTCAATTATGTAGAGACCCTACCTGATAGAATAGTGGCTGTATATAGTATGGAAACAAACGATTTTCGAGGCAATAAGAGTATTCAATTAATCCTAAGAGAGCTAGTGTAATGGTCATAAATGAAAACAAAGTAATAATTGGTAATTTAAAAATGAATGGCTCTCTAGCTTTCTATCAGAACTATTTTGACACATTAAAATCATCGTTAAAAAATCTTAAGCATGTAACGATTGGTATTTGCTTGCCTTACCCATATCTTTTTCAGGCGGAACAAGTTTTAAGTGGAAGTTCAATTCAATGGGGTAGTCAGAATGTAGGTAAATTTTTATCTGGTGCTCATACCGGAGAGGTAAGCGCCTCAATGCTTAGGGATTTTTCTTCGACATACGTTATTGTTGGGCATTCAGAAAGAAATACTGCTTACTGTGAATCAGAGGAAAATATTGCCGATAAGTTTCAGATGGTTAAGGAGCATGGCATGACACCTGTTTTATGTGTTGGAGAGACTTTGATTGAGAGAGAAGCAGGCATTATGGAGAGCGTTGTTAAGTCTCAATTAGAAGCAATTACTAAAAAATATTCTGATACTGTCTTTGAGAACTCTATTGTTGCGTATGAGCCAATTTGGGCAATTGGAACCGACATGGCTGCAACACCAGAACAAACCAATCATATGTGTAGCTTTATTAGAAACACTATAAATAATAAATCAAACAAGGAAATAAAGAACATAAAAATTATTTATGGCGGGAGCGTAAATCCCAAAAATACGGTACAATTATTCGGCTTAGAAAGTGTTGACGGAGGTTTGATTGGAAGATCTTCATTGAGCGCTGACGATTTTACGAGTATTTGTAACTTAGCAGATTCACTTTCAGATTAACTTGGTAAAAAACTAACAAAATTATGGAAAATTTAATCTTAATAATTCACATTATTGCCAGTCTCGGTGTTATTGGGCTTGTATTAATTCAGCATGGCAAAGGTGCCGATGCTGGAGCTGCATTTGGTGGCGGGAATTCTGGAAGTGTTTTTGGCGTTCAGGGTTCAGCTAACTTTTTAAGCCGAGCCACATCAATATGCGTGACCACCTTTTTTTGTACCAGCATTGCACTAGCAGTCGTTGCAAGTAAAAAACATGGGAATAGCAGTGTAGTAGATATTAGCTCTGAGAATAATGCAACTATTACTATAGATGCAGAGTCTGATTCACCTATTGGTGCACAAGATATTCCAAACTAGTATGGCCTTATAGTTTTTGCCGTCGTGGTGGAATTGGTAGACACGCTACCTTGAGGGGGTAGTGACGAAAGTCGTGAGAGTTCGAGTCTCTCCGACGGCACCATTAAATATAATGCAACTTACTTAAGGACCATTTGTGCTGGAAAATTATTTTCCAATTTTAATTTTTATTGTTGTTGGTTTGGGTGTTGGATTTGGTCCTTTAATTATGGGCTTAATTCTCAGTCCGTTCAAACCAAGCCAAGCAAAAAATTCCCCCTATGAGTGTGGCTTTGAAGCCTTTGAAGATGCGCGTATGAAATTTGATGTGCGCTACTACCTTGTCGCAATTTTATTCATACTTTTCGATCTAGAGATAACATTTTTGTTTCCATGGGCAGTAGTTATTAATGAGATAGGATTATTCGGTTATTTTGCGATGATGCTTTTCTTAGGAATTTTAATTGTAGGCTTTATTTATGAATGGAAAAAAGGTGCGTTAGATTGGGAGTAAGAAGATGAGCATAGAAGGCATTCTTGAGAAAGGTTTCGTTACAACCAACCTAGACACCTTAATTAACTATACTCGAACAGGCTCTTTGTGGCCGATGACTTTTGGTTTAGCTTGTTGCGCTGTTGAGATGATGCACGCAGGAGCCGCAAGATACGATTTGGATCGTTTTGGGATTGTTTTTAGAGCTAGCCCAAGACAAGCTGATGTAATGATTATAGCTGGTACTTTGGTTAATAAGATGGCTCCGGCATTAAGAAAAGTCTATGACCAAATGGCAGAACCAAAGTGGGTTATATCCATGGGTTCTTGTGCGAATGGAGGAGGGTATTATCACTACTCATATTCGGTCGTAAGAGGATGTGATCGAATAGTACCGGTAGACGTTTACGTCCCTGGTTGCCCACCAACTGCAGAAGCATTAATGTATGGCATTATTCAGCTACAAAAAAAGATTAAAAAGACAAACACAATCGCACGATGATGGATTTAAAAAAAAATCTACTAAGCGTTATAAAAAAAACTTTTGGTAAGAAAGTATTAGATTCTATTGTTAACAATAATGAATTAACCATCATCGTTGACCAAAAAAATATTATTTCAATTTTGCAAGGCTTGAAAAACACACCTACCTTAGAATTCAATCAGCTTATTGATTTGTGTGGCGTTGATTATCTGGAATATCCTAAAGGAGCAATTCAGGATAAGCGTTTTGCAGTTGTTTATCACTTATTGTCTATAAAAAATAATAGCCGAATTAGGGTTAGGGCATTTATAGATAATAACGAATTTCCTGTAATAGAAACTACTACTGCTCTATGGCCTGCCGCAGACTGGTATGAAAGGGAAGCATTTGATCTGTTTGGCATCATGTTCTTAGATCACCCAGATCTGAGAAGAATTCTCACTGACTATGGATTTGTTGGTCATCCATTTAGAAAAGATTTTCCAATGATAGGAAAGGTTGAGATGCGCTATGATCCTTCACAAAAAAGAGTTATCTATCAACCCGTAACCATTGAAGAAAGAAATAATGTCCCAAGAATTGTCAGGGATGAAGGGTTTCATAATGGCTGAAATTAAAAATTATACGATGAATTTTGGTCCGCAACATCCTGCAGCACACGGAGTTTTAAGGTTAGTTTTAGAAATGGATGGCGAAGTTATTCAAAGAGCCGATCCACACATAGGCCTTTTGCATCGAGCAACCGAAAAGTTAGCCGAGAACAGAACTTACCTCCAATCAGTGCCCTACATGGATCGTCTTGATTACGTATCAATGATGGTGAATGAACATGCTTTTGTCATGACCATTGAGAAAATGATGAACATTAAAGTTCCTATAAGAGCGCAATATATCCGCGTACTTTTCGATGAAATTACCAGGATATTAAATCATCTTTTATGGCTTGGTGCCCATGCTCTTGATGTTGGGGCGATGACTGTTTTTCTTTACGCCTTTAGAGAAAGGGAAGATCTGTTTGATTGCTATGAAGCAGTGTCAGGCGCCAGAATGCATGCAGCATACTATCGTCCAGGAGGAGTTTATAGGGATCTTCCAGATCTTATGCCTCAATATCAGGCTGCAAACAACAAAAGCAAAAAAGAAATGGACCGATTAAATAATAATCGCCAAGGATCGCTACTAGATTTTATTGAAGATTTTTCAAATCGTTTTCCAACTTATGTTGATGAGTACGAAACGTTATTAACAGATAATCGCATATGGAAACAACGAACCGTAGGTATAGGTGTTGTTACCCCAGAAAGAGCTATTGCTCTAGGGATGACAGGTCCTATGCTAAGAGGATCAGGTGTGGAGTGGGATTTAAGAAGAAAGCAGCCTTATGAAGTTTACGACAAAATGAAATTTAATATTCCCGTAGGCAAGGAAGGTGATTGTTACGATCGGTATTTGGTAAGAATGGAAGAGATGCGAGAGTCAAATAAAATTATAAAGCAATGCATTAGTTGGTTAAGAGACAACCCGGGACCAGTTATTTCAAAAGACCATAAGGTGGCACCTCCTCGCAGACAAGAAATGAAGGAGGATATGGAGGCTATGATTCACCACTTTAAGTTATTTACCGAAGGATTTCATATACCTGAGGGAGAGGCTTACTGTGCCGTTGAGCATCCTAAAGGTGAGTTTGGTACATACATAATTTCAGACGGAGCTAACAAGCCATACAGATTGAAAATACGTGCTCCAGGCTTCCCTCATCTTGCAGCACTAAATGAAATGACTCAAGGGCATATGCTCTCTGATTTAGTAGCTATTATTGGGACGCAAGATATTGTCTTTGGGGAGATTGATAGATAACAATGTTACCCAAAAAAATAAAAGAAAAAATAAATAAGGAGTTATTAAAGTTTCCCAAAGAACAAAAACGCTCTGCGGTTATGGCTGCACTTCGGTTGGTTCAAAATGAAAAAGGGTGGTTAAGCGAAAAAAGTATTTCCGAGGTTGCAGCATACCTTAGCATTCCAGAGATAGCGGTTTTGGAAGTGGCAACTTTTTATAATATGTATGATTTAAAAGAATCAGGAAAATTCAAGATAGCTATTTGTACTAATATTTCTTGCATGCTTAGAGATACAGATAGCCTGTTGGCTCATGTGAAAAAGCAACTGAAAATAGACTTCAATCAAGTGACAGAAGACGGTAAGTTTTGTTTAAAAGAAAGCGAGTGTATGGGTGCGTGCGGAGGTGCACCACTCATGGTTGTCAACAATCAATACATGCATGAAAACCTGACCCCAGAAAAATTTGACCAAATCATTGAAGAGCTAGATTAAATGTCAAACATTACAACAAATAAATCAATGGACGGTAAAAAAAAGCCTTTCCCACTTTGCTTACAAACAGCTGGTCTAAGCAATCCTGCAAGCATTGATACGTATTTAAGTATCGGTGGTTATTCTGCAATAAAAAAAATATTAAAAGAAAAAATTTCTCCAGAAACCCTTATCAATGAAATAAAAATATCGGGACTCAGGGGAAGGGGTGGGGCCGGATTTCCAACTGGCCTGAAGTGGTCATTTATGTCAAATGGTACTAAGGGTGATAAATACATTGTCTGCAATAGCGATGAGGGCGAACCTGGCACATTTAAAGACAGAGACATTATTCGTTACAATCCCCATCAGATAATCGAAGGTATGATGATAGGCGCTTACATTATGGGTGCGAATGTTGGCTACAACTATATTCATGGAGAAATATGGCAAGAATATTTATCGTTTGAGGATGCTATTGATGAGGCTAAAGCTGCTGGTTTTTTAGGAAAGAAGATACAAGGATCGGCCTTTAATTTTGATCTGCATGCTTTTCATGGTTATGGGGCTTATATTTGTGGGGAAGAAACGGCTTTAATAGAATCCATAGAAGGGAAAAAAGGCCAACCACGATTTAAACCACCATTCCCTGCAACTTATGGTATTTACGGAAAGCCGACCAATGTAAACAATACTGAAACTTTTGCATCCATACCTTGGATAATAAACAACGGCGGCCAAGCATTTTTAGATCTTGGGGTTCCTAACTCAGGGGGGACAAAAATTTTTTCAGTATCCGGACATGTAAATAATCCTGGTAACTTTGAGATACAACTAGGAATGCCTTTTGAAGAACTTCTGAGTTTAGCTGGCGGGGTATGGAAAGGTAACTCATTAAAAGCAGTTATACCAGGAGGCCCTTCCACGCCGCTAGTAAAAGCGGAAGATATGATGGGAGCTACTATGGATTACGATGGTTTATCCAAAATTGGTTCTAGCCTCGGGGCTGGGTCTGTCATTATTATGGACGATACCACCTGTATGGTTCAGGCACTCAAAAGACTTTCTTACTTTTTTTACGAAGAATCATGTGGCCAATGTACGCCATGTAGAGAAGGAACGGGTTGGATATACAGGGTAATAAAAAGAATTGTTAATGGAGAAGGCAAGATAGAAGACTTAGCTCTACTTAAAGACGTGAGTCAGAAAGTATCAGGGAGAACTATTTGTGCATTAGGTGATGCTGCTGCTGTTCCAGTATTAAGTTTTATAAAGCATTTTGAAGATGAGTTTAGATATTATATTCGTCATGGTCGCTCAATGATTAAGGGCGAAAATGATTAAAGTAAAAATTAATGGGAAGGAAATAGAGGTTCAGCCTAAAACAACAATCATTGAGGCTGCAGATAAGCTCGGCATCGATATCCCAAGATTTTGTTACCATAAGAAATTGTCCGTAGCTGCAAATTGCAGAATGTGTTTAGTAGAAGTAAAAAAATTTGGTAAACCCCTTCCAGCATGTGCGACCCAGTTAATGGATGGAATGGAGATTTCTACCAATTCAAAATCAGTTAAAGATACGCAAAAAAGTATCATGGAATTCTTGTTAATTAACCACCCATTAGATTGCCCGATTTGCGATCAAGGGGGTGAATGTGATTTACAAGACACTGCCGTGGCTTATGGAGCAAGTAAGACTAGGTACACCGAAGAAAAAAGGGTAGTTTTCAATAAAAATATTGGCCCACTCATATCGACAGATCTAACACGGTGCATTCAATGCACACGTTGCGTTAGATTTCTAAAAGAAGTTGGTGGGGTAATGGAGCTTGGTTTAGTTGGTCGAGGAGAGCATGCAGAAATATCGGCATATGTAGATAAAGCGGTAGGGTCTGAACTCTCAGGGAATATCATCGATCTTTGCCCTGTCGGCGCACTTACCTCCAAACCCTTTAGATATTCCGCAAGGACTTGGGAGTTGATTAGGAGACCATCAATTTCGATTCATGACAGCCTTGGGTCCAATCTTGAATTCCACATTAAAGACCATAAGGTAATGAGAGCTTTACCAAAAGAGAATGAAGCAATTAATGAGTGTTGGATTTCTGACAGAGATAGATATTCTTATGAAGGGCTTAATCATAAAGATCGATTACAGACCCCAATGATCAAGGTAAATAAGTCGTGGAAAGCTGTTGACTGGGATGAGGCTTTTGAATTTATTGTTAAAAAAATAAAACCTCAAATCGATAAAAATCAAGGCGATACGATTGGTTTTTTATATTCACCTCAAAGCTCTATTGAGGAGGCATTCTTGGTAAATAAAATAGCAGACGCACTTGGGTCATGCCATGTTGACTATAGAGTAAGGCAAGATAACTTTGATCTCAAGGGTGTTTGGCTTGGTTGCCCTGTTGAAGATATTGAGAAGCTTAAAACGATAGTGTTGATTGGAAGCAATATTAGGTCTGAGCAACCATTAATGGCTAACCGATTTAGAAAAATGGCTCATGCAGAAGGTAAGATCTTCACTATCAATTCTTATGAAGATGATTTGCTTATGCCAGTGACAGATAGGATTATATGTAGGCCATCAGATTATTCGTATGAATTATTAAAAATTCTTAAAGCCCTTACTACATTGCGTAAACTTTCTATTAATAATCACTATGTTGAAAGCCAAATGAAAGCCATTCCTGTGGATGGTAAATCATTAGCTTATGCAAAAGCTTTAATAAAAGCAAAGAACATGGGAAGCATTTTTATAGGCCAAAATGCACTAAATCATAAATCGGCTAATGATATATATGTTGTTGCAAAAATTATCGGTGAGTCATTAAATATAAATGTCGGGTCAATATTAGACGCTCCCAATATTGTTGGGCTAGACATGCTTAGCCATAATCTTAACAAATCAAACACAATGAACATGCTTGAAAGTAAATTATCGGCTTTAATTACTGTTAACCTAGAGGGTGCTAAGGATATATCCTGCGGCAAAGTCTTAACTGAAGCTTTAAAAAAATCAAAATTTAATCTTGCGATAACTCCATACAGCTCTGATGCGTACGCTGAATTCGATTGCCTTCTTCCTATGGCCACATTTACAGAGTCTTCAGGTACGTACATTAATATTGCTCGACAAGACCAGTCCATAAAAGCAGTAACAAAGCCGTTAGGAAAAGCTAGGCCAGCCTGGAAGATATTAAGAGTGTTGGCTAATTATCTACAAATTGATGGATTTACTTACGAATCATCCGAGGATATAAAGAAAGAAATTTTAGGAAATAACACCAGCTTTAACTTTCCCGAAGAGAGTACGAACGAAAAAATTAAACAAATTAAACCGGGTGGCCAAGGTTCTCTAGACCATTTGCACTTAGTACGCTCTCAAGACAACGATATGATAGTTAGAAGAGCGGATGCCCTCCATGCTCTTGACGGAAATTGGTTAGATGTAGCAAGAGTTAACCCAAAGACTGCTGTGAAGTTTAAGCTTAAGGATTCCATTAAGGTGGATAGGGAAGGCGAGGAGATATCACTCCCAATTGTCGAAGATGAAAAAATTGCAACAAACACGGTTTGTTACTATCAGAAGTTAACTAGCTTAACTGGCACTAAACTTGAATCGAACAAGGCGGGCAGCTAATATGCAGCCTATACTTCAAGAATATTTTCCTGCATTTGCTGACACAATATGGGTGCTGATGAAAATTGTAGCCATAGTCATCCCTTTAATGATTTCTGTTGCCTACCTAACTTACTTTGAAAGAAAAGTGATTGGTTATATGCAGGGTCGACTTGGCCCCAATCGAGTAGGTTATTTTGGGCTACTACAACCAATTGCAGATGCGCTGAAGTTGCTTTTCAAGGAAATCATTGTCCCAACAAAATCTAGTAAAGCTTTATTTTACCTTGCTCCGGTTTTAACTATTGCCCCTGCATTCGCTGCTTGGGCAGTTATCCCATTTAATGCAGAGTTAGTTTTGGCTGATATCAATGCAGGCTTATTGTATGTTTTAGCTATGACTTCTATAGCCGTTTATGGCGTCATCATTGCTGGATGGGCTTCAAATTCAAAATACGCTTTTTTAGGTAGCATGCGTTCAGCAGCGCAAATTGTTTCATATGAGATTGCAATGGGCTTTACATTAGTTGGTGTCCTAATGTGTGCAAATAGTCTTAATTTAGGAGATATTGTAGCAGGCCAGTCGGGCGGTATTCTTCAGTGGTATGTATGGCCATTATTTCCTTTATTTATTATTTACTTTATTAGTGCTGTCGCTGAAACGAACCGAGCACCTTTTGATGTTGCAGAGGGCGAATCAGAAATAGTTGCTGGTTTCCACGTTGAATACTCAGGCATGGCTTTTGCGGTATTCTTTTTAGCTGAATATGCAAATATGATCCTTGTTTCAGTACTCGCCGCACTAATGTTTCTTGGAGGGTGGTTATCCCCGACAGCCTTAATTCCAGATGGTATCCATTGGTTACTAATTAAAACTGCAGCTTTATTATTTTTCTTTTTGTGGTTTAGGGCTACTTTCCCAAGATACCGATACGATCAAATTATGCGCTTAGGATGGAAAATTTTTATACCTATCACCTTGGTGTGGATAATTTTTATTGGAGCTATGATGCAAACTTCATATAACGGGATGTTTCATTAAATGAATATTCTTAAAATCATCGCGAGAACGCTCAAAAGCCTTTCGCTTTACGAATTAATTATTGGCTTAGGCTTAACCGGTAGGTATTTCTTTTCAAGAAAAATTACGATTCAGTATCCAGAGGAGACCACACCTCAATCCCCAAGGTTTCGAGGATTGCATGCATTAAGGAGATATCCAAATGGAGAGGAAAGATGTATTGCTTGTAAATTGTGCGAAGCGGTATGCCCCGCTATGGCTATAACTATAGAGTCTGAGCTAAGGGAAGATAATACGCGACGGACTACACGGTACGATATTGATTTAACGAAATGTATTTTTTGTGGTTTTTGTGAAGAATCGTGCCCCGTAGATTCTATTGTTGAGACTAGGATTTTTGACTACCACGGAGAGGAGCGAGGAGACTTGTTATACACAAAAGAGATGCTCTTGGATGTGGGTGACAAGTACGAGGATCAGATAGCCAAAGATAGATCAGAGGAGGCGAAGTATAGATAATGGAGACTGTATTCTACATTTTATCGTCAGTACTCCTTGTGTCAGCAATAAAGGTCATTACTTCAAAAAATCCCGTATTTTCTGCGCTGTATTTAGTACTCTCATTTTTTAGTGCTGCTGGTATATGGCTTTTACTGCAGGCAGAGTTTTTGGCAATTGCTTTAGTCCTCGTTTATGTAGGCGCGGTTATGGTACTCTTTTTGTTTGTTGTAATGATGCTGGATATCAACCTTGAAAAGATAAAGGAGGGCTTCTGGAATTATTTCCCAATGGCCATCTTTGTTGCAATAGTAATGCTTGTTGAAATGATTCTGGTCCTTAACAATAATTACTTTCAAGAAACATCGAATGCCGTATACACCAGCATAAGCAATACAGAAGCTCTTGGTCTGGTCTTATATTCTGACTACATACTTCCTTTTGAGGTTGCTTCAATCATTCTTTTAGTTGCAATTATAGCCGCTATCGCCCTTACCTTAAGAGGGGTTAAAAACCACAAAGGTATTAATCCTGCAAGCCAGGTTAGTGTTACTAAGAAAGATAGGTTAAGAATGGTGGACATGAAATCAACAACCAAGTTAAGAGGGAAATAATGATAACGCTATCCTCTTACCTTATCCTAGCCGCACTTCTATTTTTAATCGGAGTGGTGGGAATTTTTCTAAACAGAAAAAATATCATTACTTTGTTGATGGCAATAGAACTAATGCTTTTAGCGGTGAATATCAACTTTATTGCATTCAGTCATTACTTGGGAGATATAGCGGGTCAAGTTTTTGTATTCTTTATTTTAACTGTAGCTGCAGCTGAGTCAGCAATTGGTTTGGCTATTATTATTTTGGTATTTCGAAATAATCAATCAATTAATATTGATGAACTAGACAAGCTTAAAGGCTGATATGAAGTTAATACATATATTTTCTATTGCCCCCTTTGCTCCTTTGGTTGCAGCTTTACTCGTTGGTTTTTTTGGAAAAAAACTACCTAAGATATTCTCTTACGGCATAACTATTCTTGGCGTTTTTATAGCTTTCTTAATATCGCTATATTTACTTTACCTAACAAGTAACGGCTATTCTATGAATGAAGCTCTATACCAGTGGATGGCTTCTGGAAGTTATAAATTTGAAATTGGGTTTTTAATCGATAATTTAACTTCATTGATGATGGTTGTAGTTACCTTTGTTTCGCTCATGGTGCATATTTATACGATTGGTTACATGAAAGATGACCCAGGCTTCAGTAGATTTTTTAGCTACATATCGCTATTCACTTTTGCTATGTTGATGCTGGTAATGAGCAATAATTTCCTTCAACTTTTCTTTGGTTGGGAGGGGGTCGGCGTAGTATCTTATTTGCTCATAGGATTCTGGTACAAAAAAAGCACAGCAATTCACGCTAATCTAAAAGCATTTTTGGTCAACAGAGTTGGCGATATTGGGCTGGTTCTAGGTATAGCACTGATCTTGTTTTGGTTTGGTTCTCTAGATTATGCGAATGTTTTTCAACGAGCTAATTTTTTACAACAAGAACAGATGATGCTTTTTGGCAGCCAGTCGGTTTCTGTCATTAGTGTCATTTGCATTCTACTATTTATAGGTGCTATGGGTAAATCAGCTCAAGTACCTTTACATGTTTGGCTGCCTGACTCAATGGAGGGACCAACACCTATATCCGCGCTTATTCATGCAGCAACAATGGTGACTGCAGGAATATTTATGGTTGCAAGAATGTCTCCAATTTTCGAGTTTTCCAATACAGCACTATCGTTCATAACAATCATTGGGGCAGTTACTGCATTATCTATGGGTCTTCTAGGCGTCATTCAAAATGATATAAAGCGGGTCATTGCCTACTCAACACTTTCGCAGTTAGGTTATATGACAGTGGCTCTTGGAGTATCAGCCTATTCCGTCGCTATTTTCCACCTAATGACTCATGCTTTTTTTAAAGCTTTATTATTCTTGGCGGCTGGGTCGGTAATTATTGCAATGCATCATGATCAGGATATTCGAAATATGGGAGGTTTAAAAAAGTACATGCCTATCACATGGATAACTTTTTTAATTGGTTCGTTAGCGTTAATTGGGACTCCGTTTCTTTCAGGCTTTTATTCAAAAGAAACTATCATAGAGGCAGCAAAGCTTAGTCAGAATATGGGTAGTAGTTTTGCTTATTGGGCGCTCGTTATAGGAGTATTTTTCACAGCCTTTTATTCAGCCCGACTGTACTTTTTAGTTTTTCATGGCCAAGAGAGGTGGCGAATGAATAAACAGACCGATTTGCATCATGGGTTAAATAAAAATCAAAGCCCACATGAAACATCATTTGTAATTACTTTGCCTCTTGTTTTATTGGCTATTCCATCATTAGTCATCGGTTATTTCAGTATAGATTTTATTTTATATGGTGACTTCTTCAAGCAGTCAATATTCGTTGACTTGGCTAAACATCAAAGTTTATATGATTTGCAGCAGCATTTTCATGGGTCATGGGCTATGGGCCTTCACGGCTTCCTGACTTTGCCTTTCATCCTTACAGCTAGCGGAGTGTTATTGGCTTGGCTAATGTATATAAAAAATATAAGACTTGCTATTCCCCCATTAATTATAAAACCTGTAAAAAAAATGTTAGATGCTAATTATGGTTTCGATTATTTTTATGAACAATGGTTAGCCGCAGGATTAAGGAAATTAGGACATTTTTTATGGAAGTATATTGATACAAATATTATTGATTCGTTTTTTGTTAATGGGACAGCCAAGCTTGTCAAAGTGGCATCAGTGCTTTTAAAATCAATACAGTCAGGCTACATATATCACTATGCATTCACCATGATTATCGGCTTATTCTTACTAATAACTTTTTTTGTGAAGATCTAAATGCAAGCTAATTCTATTTTATCGCTAGCTATATGGGTGCCAATTTTTTTTGGCGGTCTACTATTGTTTAGCAGTAAATTATGTAAGCCGAAAACAGCGGAATACTTATCATTATTTGCTGGGATGGTTTCTTTTTTCGTTACCCTGCCTATAGTTGTAAATTTTGATCTTACAACCGCGCAGTTCCAGTTCCAAGAATTTGCCCATTGGATATTACCTTACAGAATCAATTATCACTTGGGTGTTGATGGTTTTTCAGTGCCTCTAATCCTCCTCACAAGCTTCATGACCTTGGTAGTGATCATTAGTAATACAAGGAAGAGCATTCCTTCTAGCAAATCAAAAGGGGGCATACAAAAAAATATTGGGCTTTATAACGGCGCCTTTCTTATAATGTCCGGTCTTATGATAGGGGTATTTACTTCACTTGATGCGATCCTATATTATATTTTTTGGGAGGCCATGCTCATTCCCATGTTTCTCATCATTGGTATTTGGGGTGGGCCAAACCGAGTTTACGCAACCATAAAATTTTTCCTTTATACCGTTCTTGGGTCTTTATTAATGCTTGTTGCATTTATTTATCTGTATATGCAAACAGGTAGCTTCTCTTTATTTGACTTCTATAAAATTCCATTAACACTCAATACACAGTTTTTAATTTTTATGGCCTTCTTTATGGCTTTTGCTGTAAAAATTCCTATGTGGCCAGTACATACATGGTTGCCAGACGCACATGTAGAGGCCCCCACTGGAGGATCCATTATCCTTGCGGCAATCATGCTGAAACTTGGTGGTTATAGCTTTATACGATTTGCAATGCCTATTGCCACTGATGCCGCCATATATCTTAAGCCTTTTATTATTGGTTTGTCGTTGGTGAGTATTGTTTATATTGCGCTCATAGCATTAGTACAAAAAGATATGAAAAAGTTAATTGCTTATTCATCAATATCACACATGGGTTTTGTGACCTTAGGCTTATTTCTCTTAACACCATTGGGTGTGGAGGGAGGTTATATCCAAATGATCTCTCATGGCTTTATCTCTGCCGCACTATTTTTGTGTGTTGGAATTTTGTATGACCAGTCCCACACCAGGGATATTGATAGGTATGGCGGCGTTATAAACAAAATGCCACTATTTACTGCTTTTGCCGTATTTTTTGCAATGGCAAATGCCGGTCTTCCAGGAACATCTGGTTTTGTGGGTGAGTTTCTTGTGATTCTAGCTTCCGCACAATCAAATTTTTGGATTGCATTTTTGGCATCGCTAACCTTGCTTGTTGGGGCAGCTTATTCGCTATGGATGATCAAAAGAGTTTTTTATGGAGAGGTGACTAATAAGCTAGTGGATAATTTAAAAGACATAGGGTTGAGAGAAACTGTCGTCCTAGGGTCGTTAGCTTGCCTTGTGATTGTAGTCGGAGTTTATCCCGCCATCATTTCTGACATTACCAACGTCACGGCAGATCAATTTATTCAAAGCATGAGTTTTTCTAAGGTTATAAAATGAACCCTGATTTAAATAGTCAATTAATTTTATTATTACCAGAAATGATCATAGCTTTTTTTGCTATGTTTGTTTTAGTTCTTGATCTTTACTTCAAGGATAAAGAAAAAAACTTGGTTTATGGTTTATCGCAGCTAGCACTATTGTTTGCCGCCATTTCAACGGCTATTCAAGGTTTTGAAATTAAAGTGCTTGCATTTAATGGTATGTTTATTTCCGATAGCATCTCAACGTACTTAAAGCTTCTTGCATATATTAGTATGTCATTGGTCTTTACTTATAGTAGGACCTACCTTAAAGCGAGATTGCTTCTGAAAGGGGAGTACTTTAGTCTAAGTTTATTTGTTTTGTTGGGCGTCATGCTGATGATTTCAAGCATGAATTTGCTGATGATTTATATGGGGCTTGAGTTACTATCACTTAGTCTTTATGCGCTAGTTGCTTTAGATAGAGATAATCCTAAAGCCAGTGAAGCAGCCATGAAATATTTTGTTTTAGGGGCACTAGCATCGGGTTTATTGCTATATGGAATGTCAATGCTGTATGGATTAACAGGCTCTTTAGATCTTCTCATTATTGCTAATGCATTACAAGAGATACCCATAGATCAATCAATCTTGGTCTTTGGCTTGGTATTTATCGTGGTAGGAATTGCATTTAAATTTGGGGCAGCACCTTTTCAGATGTGGGTACCCGATGTTTATCAGGGGGCACCGCTCCCGATCACCATGTTAATTGGATCAGTTCCTAAGTTTGCTGCAGTGGCGATGTCAATTAGATTGCTTTTTCAGGGACTCGAAACACTATCATCAGAATGGCAGCAGATGTTTTTGTTTATGGCTTTACTATCCATGTTGATAGGAAATATAACGGCCATAGCTCAGACTAATATCAAAAGAATGTTGGCATACTCAACAATATCTCACGTAGGATTTATTTTTCTTGGGCTTATGTCAGGATCGGTAAATGGTGCATCGGCTATTTTATTTTATATAGCCTGTTATGCATTAATGACCCTAGCTGCTTTCGGCTTGATTATTGCTCTATCAGCTAATGGTAAAGATTTTGAATTGCTGGATGATTTTAAGGGGTTAAATAAAAGAAATCCGTGGGCAGCAGCAATTTTTTTAATAACAATGTTAAGCCTCGCAGGTATTCCACCCACAGTAGGTTTCTATGCAAAATTCTCAATACTCGAATCAATAGTAAGCGCCGGCTACATTTGGCCAGCTGTTTTTGCTGTGATGATGGCTTTAATTGGCATGTATTATTATTTAAGGATTATCAAACTCATGTACTTTGATGAGGCGCCTAAATTAATAGTTATCAATATTCCTAAAAGCCTTTTATGGGTATTGACTATCAATACTGGCAGTATTATTTTATTAGGAATTTTCCCTAAAACATTAATGAGCATTGCTGCGATTACGGCAGGCTTTGGATTGCAATCATGATGAGTTTTACTATTATTTTTTTGGCTTTATTGTTAGCAAACATCCCATGGGTATCAAATAATCTTTTTATTTTTATTCCGCAAAAAAAACTAAAATCTACCCCCCTTACCCTCCTTGAGGTGCTCACTTTCTATTTAGCATTCGGTATTATTGTTAGTTATGTAGAAAAACAGATTGTTGGCAACATTCACCAACAGAGCTGGGAGTTTTATGTGGTTACTTTTTTTCTTTTTGTTGTTTTTTCATCTCCAGGATTTATTTATAAAGTCATTTGGAAGTGAACCCTACATTATTGATTGTCGGATGCGGTAAGCTTGGAATAAAAATTGGCTTAGCATTAAAAGAACACTTTACCGTTATTGGTATCAAGCGAAAACCCCCTGAAAACTTCACTGAATTTCAAATTATTAGCCAAGATATTTTTGATGAAACATTTCATTTGCTATTGGAAAAAATTAACCCAAACTATCTTTTGTATGCCGCTGCCGCCGATGATCAATCCAGTGAGAGTTATAAAAAAGCATACGTTAATGGTTTGGATGTTTGTATTAATTCTATTAATCGCTATTGCCCTTCAGTTAAACACCTTTTTTTTGTATCAAGCACACGCGTATACGGACAAAGAAATGATCAAACAATGACTGAGTCCACCGAACCAGAACCTAATGATTTTGGTGGCATTGCATTGTTAGAAGGGGAAAAATTAGTTAATAACTCCCTTATTCCTACGACTATTTTAAGGCTTTCTGGAATATACGGTAGCCAAAGAACCTACCTATTAAGAATGGCCGAAGACGAGGTGCGTTGGCCAGAAAAAAATCGTTGGACCAACCGGATTCACGAGGATGATGCGGCGAGGTTCATATCATTTTTATTTAATCGGCTTATCTCTGGATTTTCATTAGAGCCTTTGTACCTTGTAACTGATAGCTCCTCAGCCCTTTTGTTTGACGTTTTAAATCATATAAGAGTGGCACTAGGCCTGGATATTATCAATAGAACATCTATCCCGCCTTTTGAAGGAAAAAAACTTCAGTCTGAAATTATTCCAAAAACTGACTTTGTTTACAATTACCCTGATTATAAAATTGGATATAACGCAATTATCGCTAATAAATAAATTAGTATGATCAAAGAGCAATCATTGATTGATGCCGAACTGTGATATAAAATGGCCCGTTGAAAAAATTATAGGCGCGTAGCTCAGTTGGTTAGAGCACCACATTGACATTGTGGGGGTCGTTGGTTCGAATCCAATCGCGCCTACCAATTAAGGGGATTACCCACTATATTGGTATAATAATCACATAAAAAAAAATAGATATTTATATGCCAGAAATTAATCTTCCCGATGGTTCAGTAAGGTCCTACAGCAACAGTGTTAGCGTTGCTGATGTTGCTCAAGACATAGGTGAGGGGCTCGCAAGAGCTGCGCTTGCTGGAATAGTCAATAAACAGTTAGTTGACCTATCACATGTTATCTCCACAGATGCAGAGCTTAGTATTGTTACGGCTAAAAATGACGAAGGTATTGATATTATTCGGCATTCCACAGCTCATCTTTTAGCAAATGCGGTAAAAGAACTTTTCCCGGAAGCTCAGGTTACTATTGGTCCAGTTATTGAGGAGGGTTTTTATTACGATTTCTCATACAAGCGGCCTTTTACTCCGGATGATTTGTTGGTGATAGAAAAGAAAATGTCCGAATTAGCTAAAAATGATCTACCTGTTGAAAGAATGGTTATGCCGCGAGATGAGGCAATCGATTTTTTTAAGGGTATTGGAGAGGACTACAAATCTGAAATAATTAAATCCATACCTCAGAACGAGGATGTTTCTTTATACAAGCAAGGCGATTTTGTAGATTTATGCAGAGGGCCTCATGTTCCTACTACAGGAAAGCTCAAAGTGTTTAAGCTGATGAAGGTTGCTGGAGCCTATTGGCGCGGTGACTCAAACAACGAAATGCTTCAGCGAATTTACGGAACTGCATGGGCAAATAAAGACGAGTTAAAAGAGTATCTTTTTCGCTTAGAAGAGGCGGAGAAACGAGACCATAGAAAGCTAGGCAAACAACTTGATTTGTTTCATTTGCAAGACAATGCTCCGGGGATGGTATTTTGGCATCCTAAAGGATGGTCTTTATGGCTTGCAGTTGAAGACTACATGCGTCAGATGTTTAAGGATTATGGGTATAAAGAAATTAAAACACCCACTATTATTGATAAATCGCTGTGGGAAAAGTCAGGTCACTGGGAAAACTATCAAGATAATATGTTTACAACTGCATCGGAAAATAGGGTTTATGCCGTAAAGCCAATGAACTGCCCCGGTCATGTTGAGGTTTTTAATAATTCTCTTCACAGCTATAGAGACCTACCATTAAGACTGGCTGAATTTGGCTCCTGTCACAGAAATGAACCATCCGGGGCATTACACGGACTTATGCGTGTAAGAGGATTTACTCAGGATGATGCTCATATATTTTGTACCGAAGACCAAATAAAAGAAGAGGTTATGGTATTTAATGACATGCTCTTCAAGGCTTATGCAGACTTTGGTTTTAAAGATATTGTGGTCATGCTTTCTACGCGACCAGAAAAAAGAGTCGGGACCGACGAAGTCTGGGATAAAGCTGAGGAATCTTTAGAAGGTGCGCTTAAAGAGACTGGCCTTGCATACACAATTCAACCTGGCGAAGGTGCATTTTATGGCCCAAAAATTGAATATACATTAAAAGATAGCTTGGGACGTGTATGGCAATGCGGAACTATTCAGTTAGACTTTAACCTTCCCAAAAGGCTTGGAGCGGAATATATTGACGAGGATAACAGCCGAAAAAATCCCGTTATGCTTCACCGGGCAATTGTAGGCTCAATGGAACGGTTTATTGGCATACTCATTGAACATTACGCTGGGTCATTGCCATTATGGCTAGCACCCATCCAAGTAATTTTACTAAACATATCAGATGCACAAAAAGAATACGCAGAAGAGCTTGAGTTGATTTTTAAGGAAAATGGCATTAGATGCGAATCGGACTTGAGAAATGAGAAGATTACCTATAAAATACGCGAACACAGCATGCAGCGGATACCATACATGGTTGTTTTGGGTGACCGGGAGATGCAAGAAAAACAAGTAACAGTAAGAACGCAAAGCGGTGAAGATCTAGGTGCAATGGCAATCGAAGCTTTTATTCAGCACCTCAATAGCGATATTGAAAAGAAGGTTTAAGCGGATGCGATTTAATTTATTTACCAGGGGATTACTATAGCTTTAGATAAAAATGTTCGAATTAATAGCGATATAACAGCGCAAGAAATTCGTCTGGTAGGAATGGAAGCAGAACCATTAGGTATCGTGTCATTAGCTGAAGCAATAGCGCAAGCAGATGAACTAGAGACTGATTTAGTAGAAATTGCCCCCAAAGCAAAACCACCGGTGTGCAGGCTAATGGATTACGGCAAATTTAAATATGCACAAAGTAAGAAGTTGCATGAAGCAAAAACTAAACAGAAAAATGTACAGGTTAAAGAGGTAAAATTTAGGCCGGGCACCGATGACAATGACTATAACGTTAAGTTAAGAAATCTGATTCGATTTCTTGGTGACGGAGACAAGACAAAGGTTACGCTTAGATTTAGAGGTAGAGAAATTGCTCATCAACAGCTTGGAATGGCTCTCTTAAAACGAGTAGAAGCTGATCTTGAGGAGTATGGAGTAGTGGAACAATTCCCGAAAATGGAAGGACGCCAAATGGTGATGGTATTGTCACCAAGTAAAAAACCTAAGCAAAAAGCAAAAGTTGAAGTTGTAAATAATGACAGCGAAGAAGTAGCAGAGCTTAGCAATGAAGTAGTTGATACATAAAAAGAAGAAGAGTGATAAGGCCTAAAGGCATGCCGAAGCACTCATAATTAAATTAGGAGAACAAAATGCCAAAAATGAAAACCAAAAGCGGTGCAAAAAAACGCTTTAAATTTTTAGGAAGCGGGGCTATCAAACGGACCCATTCCCATCTTCGTCACATCCTTACCAAGAAGACTACAAAGCAAAAAAGAAATCTTCGTGGAACTGCAATTATTTCATCAAGCGACGCGAAACGAGTTCGCGCGATGATGCCAACCCAATAAGGAGACTGAGATGCCTAGAGTAAAACGTGGAGTAACCGCAAGAGCAAAACATAAGAAAGTATTAGTAGCTGCCAAAGGCTTTCGTGGTCGCCGTAAAAATGTATATAGAGTAGCTAAACAAGCAGTTATGAAGGCTGGTCAGTATGCTTATCGTGACCGTAGGCAGAAAAAACGTGTATTCAGAGTGTTATGGATCGCTAGAATTAATGCAGGTGCTAGGGAGTTTGGATTAACATATAGCCGCTTCATGAATGGATTAAAAAAAGCTTCTGTAGAGGTTGATCGTAAGGTCTTAGCCGACATGGCAGTTTTCGATAAGCCAGCTTTTGAGAAGTTCGTTGAATTAGCCAAAAATAACCTCGGAACTGTTTAACAAGAAGAATGATAAAAAAAGGAGGCTAAAGGCCTCCTTTTTTATTAGAATAGAGCTATGGAAGATCTTAAAAAATTAATTGATGAAGCAAAAAAAGACTTTGATTCTTGCGAATCTTTGACGGAATTAGACAATTCAAAATCAAAGTACATAGGAAAAACCGGACCTTTAACTGAGGCTATGAAGGGTCTTTCAAGTCTGTCTAAAGAAGAAAAACCAAAAGCTGGTGCCTTTATTAATGAAATTAAAAAAAGCATTGAGCTGTTATTGGTTGCACGTAAAGAGACCATCCAAAACAATGAGCTTTCCAAGCAATTAAACGATGAATCAATTGATGTAACTTTGCCCGGAATTAGAAGAAATCAAGGCAGCCTTCACCCAATCACCCTAACGATGAATCGGATTGAAAGCTTTTTCCATTCTATTGGGTTTACTATGACGGACGGACCTGAGATTGAGGATGATTACCATAATTTTACCGCACTAAATATTCCCGAATATCATCCGGCCAGAGCCATGCATGATACCTTTTACATTGATGATGAGCACGTATTAAGAACCCATACCTCACCGGTGCAGGTAAGGTATATGAAGAATAACAAACCCCCTTTAAAAATTATATCTCCAGGTAGAGTTTACCGTGTAGATTCCGATGCAACACACTCCCCAATGTTTCATCAGGTAGAAGGGCTTTGGATAGATGAGAAAGTTAGCTTTGCTAATTTAAAAGGAGTGGTGCAAGATTTTCTCCAACAATTTTTTGAGGACAATACGTTAAGTATTAGGTTTAGACCTTCTTTTTTCCCTTTTACCGAACCGTCGGCAGAAATTGATATGAGTTGGAACGGAGGCTGGTTAGAAATAGGTGGATGCGGAATGGTTCATCCTGAGGTCCTTAAGCATGTTGGTATTGATATTAATGAGTACCAGGGCTTCGCTTTTGGTTTAGGCGTAGAAAGGCTGGCTATGCTGAAATTTGAATTAAATGATTTAAGACCTTTCTTTACTCACGACTTACGCTTCCTGCAGCAATTTAAGGCCTAATCATGCAATTTTCTAAATTATGGCTACAAGAATTTTTTGACTCCTCATTGGATGACATTGATCTTGCACAAACTCTCACCATTGCTGGGATTGAAGTAGAGGAGATTCAAGATTTATCAGGATTATCTGATCAAATTGTAGTCGGTGAAATCGTCAGTATGGAGAAACATCCGGATGCAGACCGCCTTAATGTTTGTCAGGTCGATGTAGGATCTAAAGAATTATTGCAAATAGTTTGCGGTGCACCTAATGCGCGACAAGGGATAAAAATTCCTTGCGCTAAAGTTGGTGCACAACTCCCTGGATTCGATATTAAGAAAGCTAAGCTTAGGGGAGTCGAGTCTTTTGGTATGCTTTGCTCAGCTAAGGAATTAGGTCTAAGCCAAGAATCGGATGGTTTGTATGAGCTTAAGTCTGACTTAATGTTAGGCCAGCCGGTTGTTGATGCATTGGCATTAAATGACTCTATTTACCATCTGTCAATTACACCTAACAGAGCGGATTGCCTTAGCATGAAAGGGATTGCTAGGGAAGTAGAGGCTTTATCAGACCTCACACTTAAAAAATTTACTAGCGAATACAATCAAATACCTTCAAGCAACACACAGGAGATTATTGTTGAGGATGCGACATTATGTCCAAGGTATGTGGGCTTACACATTCAAGGAGTGGATAACAAGAAAAAATTACCGGAATTTATGACTCACTACCTTGAACGAGGCGGAATCTCCTCAATCAATCCGGTGGTAGATATTACTAATTATGTACTTTTAGAGACAGGGCAACCATTACACGCCTTTGATAAGGATAAGATTCATGGGAATGTAAGTGTGCGAAAAGCAATAAAAGATGAGTCGTTAATGATGATCAACCATCAAGAGATTATTTTTTCTGGAGAAGAGTTAGTTATTGCTGATCAATCAGGGCCTTTGGCGCTAGCCGGCATTATGGGAGGACTGCTTTCATCATCACAAGAAGGCACAACAAACATCTTTCTAGAGAGTGCTTATTTCGATCCCGCTGCCATCTCTGGGAGAGCAAGATCGTTTAGCCTGAATACTGACTCATCACATCGCTTTGAACGCGGCGTTGACTTTGGTAGCACCCTTAATGCGGCACAATATGCAGCATCGTTAATTATTAAGTATTGCGGTGGAAGCATATCAGCATCCGTTGATATAACAGGAAACCTCCCGCAACGGTCTGCAATCTCCCTCAGAACAAAAAGGGTAGCAGATATTATGGGTATGGAAATATCTGACACAGAAATAAAAGCAATATTGGCGAAATTACAGTTTGAATTTACTTATGAAAAAGGCATATTTACCGTAAATCCACCTACCTATCGCTTTGATATGTGCATCGAGGAAGATCTGGTAGAAGAGGTCATTAGATTGTATGGTTATGACAATATACCCGCATTAATGCCTAGTACCAAAGCCTTAATGCTTCCTGTGGATAGTAGAAAAAAAGACCTAAAAATAACAAAGGACACTTTAGTTAATCTTGGGTATAACGAAGTCATTAGCTATAGCTTTATTGGAAAAGTGGTGGAAGAGGGTTTGCATGATAATAAAAATCCGATTAAATTAAAAAATCCCATAGCTTCACATTTGGATGTGATGCGCTCACGCATATGGGGAAGTCATATCGATGCGTTGGTGTATAACCTTAATCGGAGTCAAAAAAATATTAGAATATTTGAAGTAGCCTCCGTTTATCAGGAGCGAGAAGGTACCTACACGGAAACGAAAGTGTTATCTGGACTTGTTTATGGCGACCAAGTACCTGAGCAATGGGGTGAAAAAAATAAAGAAATAAATTTCTTTGATATTAAGGGAGATATAGAAAGTATCTCAAGTAATACATTAACTTTTAATAAACCAAAAAAGGCAATACCTGGCGCCTTCCACCCAGGAAAAGTAGCGGAAATAATAATGAATGGTAATCATATCGGGTGGCTAGGACAACTACATCCATCGTGGCAACAGCAATATGAAATACCTAAAAAAACGTATCTATTTGAAATTGATATAGAAAAACTCAGCCAAACTACTCATAACCCTTATACCATTCCAAGCAAATTTATCCCGATTAGAAGGGATGTTTCGCTTGTTATGAATAAAGATGTGGTTGTTGGTGAAGCGATTGAAGCAGTATATGGCATGAAAATTTCCAACTTAATTGAGTTTCAGCCGTTTGATATTTACGAGGGTGAAGGCGTAGAGAAAGATAAAAAAAGCATTGCATTTCTTATACTTATCCAAGATACTTATAAAACACTTGAGGATACAGATATAGCTAAAGTGGTAGATCAAGTGGTTGCGGTTATGGAAGGTAAATACAATGCTAAATTACGCTAACAGAAACTTATAAAGAATATTGTTATGACTTTAACAAAAGCAGAACTATCAGAGATTTTATTTGAACAAGTCGGTTTAAATAAAAGTGAAGCAAAGGAGATGGTTGAGGCCTTCTTTGAGGAGATTCGTTCCGCTCTTGAGAAAGGCGATACTGTAAAACTGTCTGGGTTTGGTAATTTTGATCTTAGAACAAAATCTGAAAGGCCAGGAAGAAATCCTAAAACAGGAGAAGAGATTCCCATCAAAGCCCGTCGCGTTGTCACTTTTCATTCCAGTCAGAAGCTTAAAACTAGTGTAGAAGAGAAGACAGCTGGAAAACAAGCATAAAAAAATATTACCCGCGATCCCCAATAAAAGGTATTTTGCTATTGGTGAGGTGAGCATTCTGTGCGACCTTAAGCCCCATGTATTACGTTATTGGGAGCAAGAATTTAGTCAGCTTAAGCCATCTACACGTCGAGGAAATCGTAGGTACTATCAGCAAGCAGAAATTCTGTTAATACGAAAAATCAGGGAATTGCTTTACTTTGAAGGCTTTACTATTCAAGGCGCCAAAGGAAAGCTTTCTGACCGCCAATTTGTTAAAGAAACTACCTCAAAAGAAGCAATAGAAAAAGCTCAAGCGGAATTACCTTTAGAAGACTCAGTTGTTTTACAAAGCCCTATGGATCTGAGTAACTTTAAGGCACAACTCGGCGACATTCTTAAGGTTCTAAAGTAAATAAAAAACAGGTTTAATTAATTCGGGGCGTAGCGCAGCCTGGTAGCGTACATGCATGGGGTGCATGGGGTCGTGAGTTCGAATCTCACCGTCCCGACCAATTAAATCATTTTTTACAATCCTGGTTGGTAATGTCAAAAACTAAATGAGAAAACTACATTGAAACTTCAAAAGCTATTAGTAGTATT
>DGAZ01000047.1:26519-45181 GCA_002384685.1 Methylophilales bacterium UBA4017
TCTTATGCAAAGACTACTCCCGCCCTTATTCTAATAATACAAAATTATTTACTATGCTGAGGAATTTATGAAAAACGATACAAATATAGCCAAAGAGTGGCATGGGCATGCCTTAAAAATAAAACAGGATGCGAATAAGATCATCCTGGGCCAAGAAAAAGCTATTAATCTAGTTATCATTAGTCTTTTTGCTAGAGGTCATGTGTTGTTAGAGGGTGGGGTAGGTGTAGGTAAAACAACGTTACTTCAAGTTATTACTAAGCTCATAGGCGGTTCCTACGAAAGGGTCGAGGGAACAGTCGACCTAATGCCTAATGATATTATTTATCATGCATCAATTAGCGATGAGGGAAGGCCCAGCATCTCAAAAGGCCCTTTGTTAAAAAAAGGAGAAGATCTCTCAGTCTTCTTTTTCAATGAGATTAATAGAGCTAGACCACAGGTTCACTCCTTACTGTTGCGAGTGATGGCAGAGAAATCTGTTAGTGCATTCAATAAAGTTATTTACCTTCCTAATATGGTTGTCTTTGCAGACCGCAACCAGGTTGAAAAGAATGAAACCTTTGAGCTACCAGCCGCAGCAAGAGATAGGTTTATGATGGAGGTGTCTATTCAGTCACCGACGGATAAAGTTTTACGAGACTCCATTATCTTTGATACTAAGTTTCAGGACACCTCAAAGCTAATTGATGACATACCTTCACCATCATTTGACTGTAAGGAACTCAATACTGTGTCCAGCGCAATACAAGAAAATATCCAGACGAGCGACCATATCAAAAACTATGTTGAAACTTTGTGGCAGGCTACAGAGAATCCAAAGAAGTTTGCTGTCGATGTGGAAGGAATTGATATGGATGATTTCATCGTTGCAGGCAGTAGCCCAAGAGGCATGATCATGCTAGTTAAGGCAGCAAAGGTTAACGCATGGATGAGTAACAGGGATCACGTTCAACCGATTGATGTTGAGTATGTCTTCCATGCTGTCATGGCACACAGGCTAGTGGTAAATAGAATTTATGAAAATAATAAAACAGAGTTGTTAGAAAGATTTACTCGGGAAGTCCTCCTTAAGGTCGCTACTCCAAAACTGGATTAGGCAATGAGAATGGACCATTTTAATTATTCGATATCATGGCGATCAAAAAATTACCGGTATGGAAACCATTTAAGCTCAAAGATAGGGAATGACTTTGAATACAGTGGCTCCAAAAACTTTAACGATCACCCAGATCTTTCTAGCATCGACATTAAAAATTCGATTACGGACCCGTATGAAAATATATTTGTTAAAACATTCAATCTCAACAATCCCGTTAATCTAGTAGCTCTATGCGACATTTCTAGTTCAATGTTTGCCGTGAAGGAAAATAATTCTACTATTAAGCTGCTTGCAAAAATTATTGCATTGTCAGCAGCGGAGCATGGCGATATGTTTAGTATGGTGTGCTATAACGATGTCATTAAAAATAACCTATTCCTAGAACCCGGCAACAATGTTCACAATATTAATAAATGGATTGATGGACTTATTTTTGAGGGCACCCGTGCGACCAGTGAACATACTTCAGACATTGCTGAGAAAGTTCCTAATGAAAAGTCATTAGTTTTTTGGATCTCAGACTTTCATCATAGTCATAAACACATTGATGCAATGATTGAGCAGTTGTCTAATCACCATGTTATCCCTGTCCATTTATCTACTGAAGAAGAAATTAAAAAATTGCCGAGCTATGGCTTTACGAATTTTATAGATTCTGAAATGAATGTAGAGAGAGAGATTTTTTTAAGACCGCAGGTTAAAGACAAGTTATTGCATGACTACAAAGAATCAAAAGAAAAACTTTTTCATATCTTCGCAAAAAATCAGCTGATGCAGTTAGAGCTAGGCAATGGCATTGATATGAATGTCATTCAACAATACTTTACGAGAGCCTTTATATGATCCGTATCCTGTTATTCATTATCACATCATTTATTTGTATCCATGCTTATGCCACGGAATATAATGCAGAAAGCAACATCATCAATTTAAAACATGGATATCAGCTAGGTGACTTGCTTGTGGTTGAGGATCAAATAACCATAAAAGAACCTTTTTTGGGTACCCCGAAATTATTGACCAAAAAAACCTCAGGTATTCGTTTGGTAGGGCAGGAAAGTTATAACGCAAGTAATGATGGTGCTTACACTTTTTTTAATACGATTACTTACCAGATTTTTCATAGGTCTGAAGGTAAAAAGTATGCATTACCAACACATACCTATAAGATTGGTAATGATGAGCTAGAAATACTTACAAAAAGTTACTGGTTCTCCCGCATTGCATCTTCAGACCTCAATGATGTTCTTCTCAACTCACTTGGTCAGGTTAAGCCCAGCTCAATAAACCATAGCAGGCAAGCATTATATTTACTGCTAGCCCTTTCATTGTCTGCTCTTCTTGTACTACTTTACAAGAAGATGGACCTATCTTTTGTTAGTAGAATGTACGGCCCCTTTACAAAAGCAAGTAAAAAAATTAAGTCCTTACACCGCTTGGGTAACGAAGAAAGCTATGACGAGTCGGTACTTATCCTACTGGATAGCTGTAATAAAACCTTTGGGCAAAACATGAATGGCTCAAGTGTCGATAAGCTTGTTCCTAATAATTCTAAATATTTTACTGTCAAGTATGAGATTAAAGCGTTCGTAGACCTAACTAATGATGAGATTTATTCATCCGAATCCTATTACTCACCAAGTCGATTTGATAAGATTCTTTATCTTTCACAGGAACTTAAAGCTATAGAGAGAAAATTGTAGATGAGCTTTGCCCATCCACTATGGCTAATATTATTACCCTTATCGGCTTTACCTTTTATCGCCTCAATATCGGATAAGACTGCTATTAGTAATATAAAAATTTTCGAACAAGATGGCATCTCAAAAAAAATTACTATGTTATGCCGATCCCTTATGTCTTTGATTATTGTCCTGTTGATTGTTATCCTCGCAAACCCCTGGTCAAAATCAACATTTATTACCGAAATAGGTAAAGGCGCTCAGCTGGTATTTCTGATTGATAGAAGTGTGAGCATGGCAAAACCTTTCATTGGTGACGATGACAATAAATCTGAAATTAAATCACTCGCCGCAAGAAGGATATTGAAGGACTTTATTAGCCAACGTCCATCCGATATGATTGGCATAGTTGGCTTCTCAAACTCAGCACTTTACGCCTCAAAAATTACTAAAAATAGAAGCTATACCTACGCAGCGATTGATGCGGCTACAGGATCTTCGATCAATCAAACAAACATAGGATCTGGTATTACATCGGGACTTTTTATGTTTAGTGAAATTGAAACGACAGGTTCGCAAGCCTTAGTCCTTTTATCAGATGGAGCTGGAAAAATATCCAAGAGGGTTAAGGAGAGAATTGCTGAGATGTTAAATGAAAAAAAAATAAACCTATACTGGATCATCATTAAAGAGCCCAATGATGTTAGCTTATTCTCTGGAAATACTTATCTTGAGGGTAGGGAGCCGACCGTTATAAAGCTCGATAAATTTTTTCAGTCACTTAATACGGAATATAAAGCTTATGAAGCTGAGAATCCCGACGCACTTTCAAGTGCTATTGCTGATATTGATCAAAAAGAAAAAAAACCTATCAAAATTGAAAGAGATATACCGGGAAAAAATTATAATCCGTCAATTTTGAAATTATTATTCGTTCTAATTGTATCCCTCATTGCCATTAAAAATATTAAGGTCTAGCTTATGAAGATGTTAAAAAGTATTTTCAATCTAAAGAGTCGTTATTTTTCTATTCTCTTTATCGGCCTTCTTCTGTTTTCTTTTTATGAATGGAGCAAGCTTGCTGAGATGGCGGAGATCAACCAAAAGTTAGTGCAGGACGAATTGATAATTAACGACAGTTATGAAGCGCTTAGCCTTTATTCTTCTGCCTACCAACTTGGAGAGCAGGGTGAGTACGACAATGCGATAGAAAAGTTTACACGGCTATTGAAGATGTTCCCCGAGAGTAAAGGTATTGATATTATTTACTACAATATAGGGACATTGTATCTTAGAGATGCATTAACTAAACCACTTAGTGATGACGGAAAAGTCACGGCAGAAAATTTTCAGAAATTGCAGAGTGCCATCATAGCACTTGAGAAATCATTGGTAACAAACTCCGAAAACACCATGGCAAAATTTAATTTAAGCCTACTCTTTTCTTCTATACCTACCGAGGCATCAAAGATTATTTCTGAGCAATCAGTTCAGGAACTCAGTAACATTCCTATTGGGTTGCCATGATAGTAAGCGCTATCAAAATTCTAAGGAATAAAACGGAGCTAATAATCATGGTACTAGTGGCATTGCTATGCCTGTTAGCCATTAACAATCCAACAATTCAGCTTAAGAAGTCTATTACCAGTTATATGTTGCTTGTGGATGTATCACAATCTATGAATGCCGAAGATCTCCTCGTCCAAGAGAGTCCGATTACCCGAATTGAATATACAAAGCTCCTCTTAAAACGGATTATTGATAAGTCGGATTGTGGAAGTTTTTTTAGCATCAATATTTTTGCTAATGACAATATTGCTAATATTATTGAGCCAGTAGAAAAGTGCAAGAATTACGATGAGTTGATGGATACGATCAGCAAGCTTGAATGGAGGATGGCTTGGAAAGGAAATTCTCGGATCACATTTGGTATAAAGTCGGCTGCTAAAATGCAAGACAGCCTAAACCTCCCATCAAAAATTCTTTTCTTTACCGATGGTGATGAGGCCCCTAAGGTAAATGCGATTAACCGGGTTAACCTAGACGATTTTAATCTAGGGGAAGAGTTGATTTTTGTTGGTGTTGGAGGGAAGGTGCCCGTTCCTGTTAAGCGATATAACTCAAGAAATATGTATGTTGGGTACTGGGGATCAGACATCTATGACTCACTTCCAGGGGCAACGGGATCAAGAAATAGTGATAGCGGAAAGGATGAGCCTGACCCTTCTGTTGCTTCAGCTGATTACGAGAGGTACCTTTCTAAATTATATGAAGAATACTTAATTTCTTTGTCGGAGCAAATAAAATCACAATATATCAAAGGCGACTTATCAGATAAGTTCACGAATGAGATCCTAGATAACCGACCACATCAAAAGATTCAATCTGATTTTCAAATCGAGCGTCCTAGTGTATTCATAGCCTTGCTTCTTATAATCACACTTCATTTTAGAAGAAAGGTGTTGGTATTGATTAACTCTTTATCAAGCAACCATTAAATAAATTTCATCTTAATAAAATCTCTAGAAAATCTATCCCTGTATTTGTCCACTTAATTATCTGGGGTAAACTGGTTTCATGAAAAATAAAAGCACCATTTACCCTAACTACAACCGCATTTAACAATTGAATACTACCTCAGCAATAAACCTAGCGGTAACACAGTCAAGATACTTGGCGTCGTTATTTGATGCTAAGCCTGAGCTATGCAAGACTATAAAGAAAAGTATACTTAGCCCAGTCCACACAGACGATATCCTCAAGTATGCTAAGGATTTTTCTTTAAGCGACACCAACAGTTTAAACACCAACCTTAGATTGATGCGGCATCACTTCTTCGCCTTAAGCCTTATTCGTGATTTAAATGGTTTAAGTGAAATTACCGAGACATTTAATACCCACACCATACTTGCCGAGACGGCTTTGCGTGAGGCCGAAAAATTTCATTGGGAAGCGCTTACAAAACAACATGGCCTCCCAGTCAACAGTAATGGTGATATTCAGAAGCTTATTATTGTAGCGATGGGCAAGATGGGTGGCTATGAGCTCAACCCATCATCAGACATTGATTTAGTATTTTTCTATGAAGAGGATGGAGCTACAACAGGAAAGAGCTCTATCAGTACCCAAGATTTTTTTACCAAACTCGGCAAGCTTATTATCTCGTCACTAAATGATTACACTGATGAGGGAATCGTTTTTAGGGTTGATATGAGATTAAGACCCTTTGGCTCACAAGGTCTTTTAGTAAGTCCTTTAGAATCTTTTGAAAACTACTTAATAACCCATGGGCTTGATTGGGAGCGCTATGCTTGGTTAAAAAGCAGGGTAGTTCTTGGACCTTCCTTGATTATTGATGCACTAATAAAACCTTTTGTTTATAGAAAGTATCTTGATTTTAATATCTTCGAATCCCTTAGAAATATTAAAAAAAAGATTAGTCAGGATATGTTAAAAAAGATCAATGATGGCGATATCAAGGTGGGTAGAGGAGGTATCAGAACACTCGAGTTCATTGTTCAGTCCTTTCAGTTAGTTTGGGGAGGTAAAGACAAGTCATTAAGATGTAGAGGTTTTATCGAGGCCTTAACGCAGCTTAAAAATAAAAAGCTCATACCTAACAAGACATATAAATCCTTACATGAAGCATATATATTTTTTAGAAATTTAGAGCATCGCTTGCAGTATATCGATGACGCCCAAACGCACAAGATCCCTGTATCTCCAGAAGACAAAAGTTTGTTAGCTAGCGCTATGGGTCTAAAAAGTTGGACTTTGCTTGAACACAAAATACATAAGCACCAAGATAAGGTGGAATTAATTTTTCATGAAATGTTTAGCAATAATTCCCAGCCCTTATCTCCAATTCAAGAAAATTTAAAGGCGCTATGGAGCTTAGACGTCAGCATTGATGTTGCAGTTAATTGCCTAAATGATTTGGGCTATAAAAAATCTCAGGATACGTTTAATTTTATTCAAAATATCAAATTAATGGGCAATTACCCAACATTGCCAGCTACCACGAAAGAGAAACTTAATACCCTTATCCCGGTAGTGTTATATGAAGTTGCTAGTGTTGATAATCCTGATAAAACCTTAGTGCATATGCTGAATGCCTTAGATAGCATTGCCCATAGGTCCAGTTATTTATCATTGTTAAATGAGAACATACCTGCGTTAAAACTGTTAATTAAAATTGCGAGCTTTGATCAGGAGTTTATCCAGAATATTGTGACATTTCCGGCAACAATTGATGACTTAATGAATAGCTCAGAATTTACTAAGCCATTTGACTTAACGGAGGCGAGTAAAAAATTATTAGATCAACTCAGCAGAAGCCATGGAGATACCGAGTTGCAAATGAATTTATTACGTGATTTTAAAAATTCTATGATTTTTAAGTTGGCAATTCAAGAGTTAATGCATATCTACCCAATTGAACGCATTTCAGATGCCTTAGCGGATATAGCCGACTTTATTACACAACAAGCCCTTTATTGTATTTGGGAAACCCTTTACCCAACACTAACTTTTCCATCCATTGGCATTATTGCCTATGGTAAATTTGGGGGTAAGGAAATGAGTTATTTATCTGATTTAGATCTGGTGTTTGTTTTTGATGAAAAAAAATCTAAGGATAGGGATAAATACATAAAATTAGTGCAACGCTTTAATAGTTGGGTTACATCGTATACAGCTTCTGGAATACTTTACGACATTGATTTACGATTGAGACCCGATGGTGGAAGTGGATTGTTGGTTTCAAGTTGGGATGCCTATAGCGAGTATCAGCTTAACCGATCTTTAATTTGGGAGCATCAAGCCTTAACGAGAGCAAGATTCGTATCGGAAAATAAAACCCTTAAGCGAAAATTCAATAATCTCAGGCAATCCATCATGCAGGAGCAAAGAGATATTGGTAAACTTAAAACTGACATCATTGAAATGAGAGAAAGGATTTATCGCGATAAAAAGCCCACTGGAGATCTGTTTGATTTAAAGCTTAGTCGCGGGGGGCTAATCGATATTGAATTTATAACGCAATTTTATGTATTGGGGTACAGCTATAAATATGCAGATCTTTGTGAAAACTTAGGGAATATTACACTCATTACTAAATTATCAGAACTTAGCTTGCTTTCCTCAAAGGATGCTACCAGCCTTATCTCTGCATACAAAATATATCGCACTAAACAACATCAGCAGGGGCTAAATCCTAAAAATCCTGGTAAAGTTGAGCTGAGCTCTGTTGAGCTTAATCAAAAAGCAGTTCAAGCAATATGGCAAGAATTTACCAAAAAATAGGTAACCTAGATTTGAAAGGATAGGGCGATGACCAAAACATTAATTTTTGATACAGAAACGACTGGAAAAAATGACCCCATATTGATTGAAGCGGCATGGATAGAAGTCCTTGATATACCTAGCTTTCAGTTAGGCGCAAGTTTTTGTGAGCGGTTCAATCCAGGAAAACCCATCGAGTTAGGTGCATTAGCCACCCATCATATTTATGATGAAGAGTTGGTTGATTGCCTTCCCGCTAGCTCATTCGCATTGCCTCCTAACTGCGAGTATCTGATTGGACACAATATTGATTACGATTGGAATGTGGTGAATCAGCCTAACTTAAAAAGAATCTGTACCTTGGCTTTAGCTCGCAAAGTATGGCCAAACATCGATGCCTATTCTCAAAGCGCCCTAGTCTATTACCTTGATCGAGAAAATGCTAAAACTATACTAAAAAATGCCCACTCTGCGGAAGCAGACGTGATGATTTGTGCTTCCATCTTAAAGCAACTATGCACGACGATGAAGGTCACGTCTATGGAGCAACTTTGGACCCTAAGTGAGGAGGCTAGGATACCTTCAGTCATGCCTTTTGGTAAACATAAGGGTGAGCTTATTGCTGATGTTCCTATGGATTATAAGCGGTGGTTACTAAATCAAGATAATATTGACTCTTATCTTAAGAGTGCACTCTTAGGGGGCTCATAGTAACTATATGGAAAAAGTACGTATATCTAAAATACTGTCTGAACAGGGTTTATGTTCTAGAAGAGAGGCTGATAAATTTATTGAGCTTGGACTTGTTCTTCTTGATGGAAAAACTGTGAGTGAGCTTGGAACCAAGGCCTGCAGGTCACAAAAAATTGAATTAAAGAATAGGGCTACAATTGCCCAATCCGCTAAAGCCACTGTCATTCTTAACAAACCGGTAGGGTTTATCTCCCATCTCGATGATGACAAAGAGTTCACCCCCGCTGTGACGTTAGTCACCCCAGATAAATTTTACAAAACCGATGACACAAGAAAGCCTACCTTTAATACAGATGGGCTAGCTCCTGCGGGAAGGTTAGATATTGATTCATCAGGATTATTGGTGTTAACCCAAGACGGTCGCATTGCTAAAAAGATTATTGGCGAGAATGTGATTGTAGAAAAAGAGTACCTGGTTCGCATTGAAGGAAAATTAACTGACGAGGCGCTAGCATTATTAAACCATGGCTTAACTCTCGATGAGTATGAGTTAAAACCTGCAAAAGTATTGTGGCAAAATGATGACCAATTAAGCTTTACCTTAATTGAGGGCCGAAACCGCCAAATTCGTAAAATGTGCCAATTAGTAGGGGTGAGAGTAACAGCTCTGAAGCGTGTTCGGATTGGGAATGTACGATTGGGAAATATCCCTTCTGGCTCCTGGAGATTTTTGGGGGCCGACGAACACTTCTAACCTTCGGCAATGAATATATCTTATGCATAAGATCATTTTATTATTACTAATTCATGTGCTATCTGCTCAAGCGGATGCATTTGGTGACTTTGCGAAGACGAATTTTTTTTCTGAAATTGACCCATCGTTTCTTCAGTTAACCGCAGAATGCAGAAAAAATTTTGATGAAAAAAATAATAAAAAAGCCTTTGAGATACTTTTTTACAGCAAAGGAAAGCACGTGTTTGATCTCAACAAACACTACAGCTCGCACCATGAGGGCCACAAGAATTTAAAGACCCCCTTTTACTCGATTACGTTTTGGAACTGGTTTAACGCCATAGCCATAGAGACGGAAAGTCAGCAATTTGTCAGCAACACAACGCAAAAAACCATGCGGAGGAATGAGCTGATTCCGCAGGAGCTATTTGACGATATTGTTACGACAGGGACGTTTAGGGTGTACTTTCATTACCTAATGGATAATGCGAAGAGTATGGGGGAGTTTACTATTGGGAATAGTGATGACGTTAGAAGTTGTTTTCGCTAGGAACAATGGACTTCTTAATTAACGATTACGTAACGGCAGTCTTCATTTTTTTTGGGGCCATACTGTACTCTTCGGTTGGGCACGGCGGGGCGTCATCATATATTGCTATTATGTCGTTGATGGGAACCCCAATAAATATTATAAAACCGATAGGCTTAATTCTTAATATCATCGTCTCATCCGTCGGAAGCTTTCGATTTATACGGCACAAATTCTTTAATTTTAAGGTGTTCTTACCGGTAGCGATAGGTTCTGTCCCAGCGGCTTTTTTAGGGGGATACCTTGAGTTAACGGCAAGCATATATCGGCCCTTAGTGGGATGTATGTTGCTTGTTGCAGGCTTTCAATTTATCTTTAACATTCTTGATCAGCTCAAACCAAGCAAAGTAGAAATTAATTGGTTAGTAGCACTCATGCTTGGGGCGGTGATAGGATTGTTATCAGGATTAACGGGGACCGGTGGAGGTATTTTTCTATCACCCTTAATTGTCTTTTTTGGATGGACCTCCATTAAAGAAGCGTCAGGAACCGCCTCCGCTTTTATCTTTTTTAATTCATTGTCGGGTTTAATTGGTAATATGGCATCTATCCAAGAGTTGCCAGCCACTGTATTGTTATTTTCTTGTGCAGTGCTCTTAGGTGTCATTGTCGGTACGCAGCTAGGGATTAAGCACTTTAAGGTTGGTGGTTTGAAAAAAGTTTTGGGATGTGTGCTTATCATTGCTGGTTTAAAATTTATTATCACGTAACTGTTCACACTAAGGAGTTATTATTTTGTTGGTTAGAGAGTCGCAGAAACCCTTTTTCTGGTTATTTTTTAGCATAGGTTTTTTCCTTTGCATCTTCTTAACGATTAACGAATATTTTTCCCATCAGATCTTTACCAAGGAGCTCCACACACAAATTACTTACTGTGAAACATTAAGCACAGACTGTGGGTTTGATGTCTTGAAAAAAAGTGACTCAAAAGACCTAAACGCGAATCAGAAACGCATCATTGAATTAACATCGTTAGTGCAAAGTTATGGCCCTAGCATGCTGAAAAATCTGTATATCTTTTTGATATTTTTATTGATTGGGATAATGCCGGTACTCAGAAATCTCTACCAAGAGATACGGTCAAATTTGCGACTGAGTAGATAAACGCTGCTGGACTAGATACTAATGTCTTTGGTAAATCCATTCCCTTTGGTGTCTCTTACCAAAATATTAATGGATTCTTTTGTGCCTGAATTAATCTTAAACTTTAGATAAGGGTCCTGGCTCATGGATATCCTATTTTTTGCGACCAACAGCACCTCTTCATTGCTCACGTAAATAATTTCTTCCACTATCCATCTCGGGATATAGCCCCCTGAATCGAGATCCCTTTGAAGGCCAGTAAAATTTGGATGCTTAATTCTTGTTGTAATAAATTTATCTTGATTTTTAATAAGAATCTTACCTAGGTCTGCTGTAAGTTCGGGGTCATGGACGTCCATGTAGCCACTACAACCGCCAGAAGCTCTTATTGCAATAGCATTCATATATAACTTCCCGTTACTGTCTTCACCTACCACGCGTACGTAAGAATCGGTTTCCATCCTGATTCTTGTAGAGAGATCGAGCTCTTGAGAATGTTTGGATAGTTGGTAGGTTGCAGCAAGCTGAGTTGGGTTGGCATCAATAATTAAGAATACGTTCTTCATTTCAATATTTTTGGGGGTATCGAGCTTGATCGTTACTGGTACCTGAGCTCCGCTTGAGGCTCTTCTTGGTCCAGAGATAGTTAAAAAGTCGGCTTCATTAATGACCCGCTCTTGAAAGAGTCTTTCTTTGACATAGGGCCACAATTCCGGATTAGCTTCCGCCATAACCCTGAAAGGACTGAGCATCAATAATAAGAATATAAAACGTAAAATCATAGGAAAAGATTAACCCAAAAGTTATCTATAGTGTTAATTTAATACAAAGCACAACAAAAGTCCATATAACCATTATGTTTAGAAACGCAATCTTTTTTTTGTTAGTTATTATTAACAATGCATTTGCTGGTGATTTATTGCAGATGGCCGAGGACGGTCATCCTCAGTCACAGTTTGATCAAGCTATGCGAGAAATAAATATCAATACCAATGAAATTCCTAACTGGCTTTTAATTGCCGCCCTGCAAGATCATCAACAAGCCGCTCATTACCTTAAGAAGGTGGTCACAGAAGATAATTCTATCAACAGACAGTTGCATACAATCAATCCAGACGATAGGTTATTTATTGAAATCTATGGGCCAATAGCCAAAATTACAAAAGAGGACCTTAGTGCTCTAAGAAAAGAGGGCAATCAAGGGGATATCAATACGCAGTATTTGATATGGAAGTTATATGTTAACGACAAGGGATTTAGTAAAGCTGAGGCCTGGGTATGGTTAAAGAAGGCAGCTGGAAATAATCATCCCCGCGCAAATTTTGCTCTTGGTCTTCTTTATTATTATGGGTATATCGTGCCCGAAGAAAGGAAAAGGGCTATGAAACTCATTTCTAAATCAAGTGATTTGGGTTTTAATTTAGCTTCCGCTTTTCTGGAAAGCTATAGCAAATAGGATGATTTTTTTTGATTGCGGTCATAATCTTGACAAATTAGCAGTTTAAAGAAATAATAAATTAATTGTTTGAGCCATGAGGTTAACTTGAATGGTAAAAATGACAGAACGACATTTATAAGAAGTTACCTTTAATTTACAGGAGAGATTAAATGAAACATTTATTAGTCGGTGTGCTAGGCGCTTTTTTATTATCTGGTTGTGTACCACCGCCTGAACCAGAAAAAGAATTTCACCCAACAGACGCACTTCTCATTGGTGGTAACGGTGGATTTAATCCAACACCAGACGAATCAGATATGGTTGATTTGTTCCCAGAAGATGAGGGACCAGATCTTACAGGCGCAACTGAAAAGGCCTTCCATCCAACAGACGCACTTCTTATCGGTGGAAACGGTCAATTCAACGCTAAGCCTGATGCTGATGACGTTGTTGATCTTGGTCTAGACTAAGAGAGTTTATGCTTTTAAAAAGGGCCTATTTAGGCCCTTTTTTATTAGTTAAATTCACTAGGGATCTAATGATTTTACTTAGCAAATCTTCATGTAGATCTTCATATACATTCATTAACAAAGGTCTAATATAGTTTTTGTAAATCTCAAGTTGAACCTTACATTTGGTTTATTAAAATGTATCTTCAATGATCTGCTTTATGTTTAATGATCTTATTAACCATAAACAAGGAGAAATACTATGTGGACACAACCTCAAGCGACTGAAATGCGTTTTGGTTTTGAAGTAACTATGTATGTAATGAACAAGTAATTGATCATGTATACAGAAATTACTGATTGGCCGTTTCATATGTGGCAATGTACTTGCCCTATATGTTCAGCCAAGTCTTAATTATTTAACTTTTCTTTAAGGAGAAATATTATGTGGACAACACCATCAGCAACTGAAATGCGTTTTGGTTTTGAAGTAACCATGTACGTAATGAACAAGTAATTTTATTTGTTCTAAGGAAAAAGCCTGGCAGCAATGTCGGGCTTTTTTTATGGCTGTTATATAATGCACCTATGAAAAATTTTTTCCTCTTACTATTGTTGCCACTTCAGCTCCAGGCTTCCAGTGAAAACTGGGTGTTGATGCATAATGACATTAATCAGAAAAAGAGCTTTTATGTTCAACTAGGTGACTTTCAATTGGTTGAGGGAAAAACAAGGATGTGGGTGATGGAGAGTTATGGTGTTGCAGAGTCAACTATGAACCTTGATTACCGATCGATTAAAAGTTTAATTCAGGTTGATTGCAATAAAAATACAATGAGAATCATGGGTTATGCGTTATATGAAACCAGTGATGCCACAGGACAATCTATTTTCAGTAAGAGCTCTGCTTTAGAGTGGGAGGACATAACAGTCAGTTCGGTTAATTCCGAATATCGCGATATCGCATGCCAGGAGGCAGTGGCTAGTCCACCTCGATAGTAATTTTTTCTGATATGACCGGTGGGTTGTGAAGAATATGAAAATGATCCCCCAGTATTAGTTGCAGAGTATTTTTCCCTAAAGGCAATGTCAAAGTCACCTCCGTTTGCCCTTTACCAAAATGCCTATGGTTGTCATCGCTTGGGATGGGTTTGTTAGTTTCGGGTATCTGATCTGCATTAATTAACAAATGGTGGTGTCCAGTATGCTCTTTCTGGACTCCAGCAGGTGCAACCCCCATATTTTTTAAGCCAAATATAATGGTTACTGGATTAGAAACTTTTTCTCCATTTTTAGGGCTTACAATATAAGCCAGTGCATCATTTTTAGAAGGGCTTGGCTCAATAGCCATCAAATGTGAGGTGAATGGTAAGATCAGAATAAATATTAGTGTTGAAATTTTCATATTAGAACGGAATTCTAACTGTATTTATGTATTTTTCAAGTTGTATCTTAAAGTCTTTTTGGATTTTATTAAGCTCAGTAGAGCTTTCAGCTTCAAACCTTAAAACAATTACAGGTGTGGTATTCGACGCTCTCATCAAACCAAATCCATTCGCATACTCCACCCTCAAACCATCGATCTTAATAATATTGAGAGCGTCTGAAAATAATGCCTCCTCTTGTAATTGTTGAATAATTTTGTGTTGCTCTCCCTCTTCAAGCTTGATGTTTAATTCGGGGGTGCTGACGCTTTTTGGCAGTGCTTCTAGGATGGCTGAAGGATCGTCAAAGTTACTTAAAATCTCAAGCAACCTTGCCCCAGCGTATAACCCGTCATCAAAACCATACCACTTGTCATTGAAAAAAGTATGCCCACTCATTTCGCCCGCTAAGACAGCATTAACTTCCTTCATCTTTTTTTTGATGAGTGAGTGGCCTGTTTTCCATATCAATGGAATTCCACCTTTGTCTTCTATCCATTTAAAAAGATGTTTTGTCGACTTTACATCAAAGATAACTGTAGCTCCGGGATGATCTTTTAATACCGATTCAGCAAACAATAGGAGCTGTCGGTCAGGATAAATAATTTCACCGGACTTAGTAACCACACCTAGCCGATCTGCATCACCGTCAAATGCTAGTCCTATTTCGCTGTCGGTTGAGGCTAGATTATTTTGAAGGTCTATTAAATTATCAGGATTGGAGGGGTCAGGGTGATGGTTGGGGAAGTTACCATCTACGTCACAATACAACGCCGTTACTTCTGCTCCTAACCCCTTATAAAGCTCTTCAGCACAGATACCACCCGCTCCATTTCCACAATCAATAGTAATTTTTATTGGACGCTTTACTTTGATATCTTTATAAATAGCGGTTAAATATTGGTTTTGAATATCCGCTCTTGTTGAGCTACCAATCCCCGTTAAAAATTGATTATTGATAATTCTCTGATACAGGGACTGAATTTTTTCAGACGAAATAGTTTCTCCTGCAATCATGATCTTAAAGCCATTGTAATCAGGGGGGTTGTGGCTTCCGGTTATCATGATTCCGGTATTTGTTTCTAATAAATGGGTGCTAAAGTAGAGCATTGGAGTAGTAACTAAGCCAATTTCAACCACCTTAATCCCTGTTGATAGCAGGCCTTTTATTAATGCCTGACATAAATCAGGGCTGGATAATCTCCCATCATACCCGACACAAATAGTGCTTTGTTTTTGTGAAATAGCTTCACTACCTACGGAGCGGCCTATATTCTCTACGGATTCAAGGTCAAGAGATTCGCCGACAATACCTCGAATGTCATAAGCTTTAAAAATATTTTTTTCAATAGCTGGGCTATTCATATTCCTCTATCCAGGCTAACTGTATAGCCTCTAAAATTCTCTCCCCACACTTATCGGGATCCCCATCAAAATCATCAAGATTAAGAATCCATTGAAGTAAATCGGTGAAACGAATGGTTTTGGGATCTATATCGGGATTGTTATCATATAGTTTTTCCGCAATTTCTTGTGTGTCTGTCCAGTTCATAATCTAGTAACCTTTTTTTGAATTTAATACTTACTTACAATGTCTACTTTAAAATCAAAACATGAGAGCTTAGCTTTTCTAACATGTTAAAATAATACCTTATTAAATCCTTACAATTACAACTCTTTAAAGTGAGATTTTATGTTTAGTAATTCATTGCCATTAAAAATATCTGATCCTGATTTGTGGCACCAAATCGTTAGTGAAACGAATCGCCAGGAAGCACACATTGAATTAATTGCCTCAGAAAACTATACGAGTCCAGCAGTCATGGAGGCACAAGGTTCACAATTAACAAATAAGTATGCTGAAGGATATATTGCTAAGAGATTTTATGGTGGATGCGAGCATGTGGACCAGGTTGAACAGCTATGCATTGATCGTTTAAAGCAGCTTTATGGCGCAGACTATGTCAATGTCCAGCCTCACTCAGGTAGCCAAGCAAATCAAGCGGTGTACTTTGCTGTATTAAAGCCAGGTGACACAATAATGGGAATGAACCTAGGCCATGGAGGCCATCTAACCCATGGATCTCCCGCCAACCTTTCTGGCAAATTATTTAATATCGTTCCTTATGGTCTAAATGATGACGAGGAAATTGATTATGATGAAATGGAACAATTGGCAATTGAAAGTAAACCAAAATTAATTATTGGAGGCGCTTCTGCTTACGCCCTAAAATTCGACTGGGAGAGAATGTCAGAGATAGCCAAAAAAGTAGGGGCTTATTTTATGGTAGATATGGCGCATTACTCAGGCCTGATTGCCGGTAAAGTCTATCCAAACCCTGTTCCATATGCAGACTTTGTCACTTCTACCACCCACAAATCCCTACGAGGACCTAGAGGGGGGTTTATTATCGCAAAGCCTGAATTTGAAAAAATAATTAACTCTTTTGTTTTTCCTGGAATACAAGGAGGCCCCTTGATGCATGTAATTGCTGGAAAAGCGACGGCATTTTTAGAGGCATTAAAGCCTGAATTTCATGACTATCAATCTCAGGTTATTAGCAATGCACAAGCAATGGCAAGTCAGTTGCAAACAAGAGGTTACCGCATAATATCCGGAAGAACTGAGTCTCATGTATTTTTGGTTGACCTTAGACCTAAAAACCTAACAGGCAAGGCGGCTGATATTTTATTGAGCAAGGCTCATATTACCGTGAATAAAAATTCTATTCCCAATGATCCGGAAAGCCCCTTTGTGACGTCCGGTATAAGACTGGGAACGCCGGCCATAACAACAAGAGGCTTCGTTGAAACTGAAGCAAAAATGGTCGCAAACTTTATTGCGGATATCTTGGACGATCCTAACAACGAAGCCAATATAGCGAAGGTAAAAGAAGAGGTTTCTGCATTGACCTCCCGCTTCCCCGTATATGAGAAGTAGAAAATTATGAAATGTCCTTTTTGTATAACTGATGATACGCAGGTGATTGATTCCCGAGTGAATGAACAGGGCAATTCAATCAGAAGGAGAAGGCGTTGCATAGCTTGTGAAAAACGCTTTACTACCTATGAACATATTGAATTAACTTTACCTCAAGTTGTAAAGCAGGATGGAAAAAGAGAGGAGTTTAACCGAGAGAAGTTATTACACTCGCTCACTCGAGCCCTTCATAAGAGACCAGTACCGGTGGAATTTATCGATCAAGCTGTCGAAAGAATAGTAATTAAGATACTGGCTAACGGTGAGAGAGAGATTTATTCCCGAGATTTAGGGGAGGATGTGATGCAGGAATTAAAAAAATTAGATAAGGTAGCTTACATTAGGTTTGCTTCTGTTTATAGAAGCTTCACTGATATAGCTGATTTTAACAACGCTATAAAAGATCTTGATTAAAATAATTTAATGAACCAGGATTTTCAAACAGAATTTATGGCGCTTGCCATAGGTCTCGCAAAACAAGGGCTAGGTAAAACTAAACCCAACCCCTCTGTTGGCGCTGTCGTGATTAAAAATGGCATGGTTTTGGGAAAGGGCGTTCATATGAAAGCCGGCCAAGAGCATGCGGAAGTTTTAGCTTTAAACGAAGCCGGACCCGACGCTAAAGGAGCAACTTTGTATGTCACTCTTGAGCCTTGCGCGCACCATGGCAAAACTCCACCATGTGTGGATCTTATAATCTCGAGTGGAATAAAGCGAGTGGTCGTGGCATCTTTAGACCCTAATACACAAGTCAACGGTAAGGGGTTAGATGTTTTAAGAAAAAATGGTATAGAGGTGGTGGAGGGAGTATTACAGTTGCAGGCAGAAGAATTAAACACCGGCTTTTTTTCCAGAATGACCAAAAACCTTCCATATATTCGATCTAAAATCGCATCCTCGATTGACGGCAGAACAAGCCTGGCTAACGGAGATAGTAAATGGATTACCTCTGAAGCAGCCAGGAATGATGTTCAGCAATGGAGAGCAAGGTCTTGTGCAATTCTTACTGGGGTCGGGACCATCAATCAAGACAACCCTCTGTTAAATGTCAGAAATCTCGCCGAGAACGATCAGCCCTTCCGAGTTATTGCAGATACAAATTTATCTATTGACCTCAAATCACAGATATTAAAGCAGAAAAATATCATGCTGGCTTATAGTAATGACCCCAACAGTAAAGCAAAGCATTTAGAATCCAAAGGGGTT
>DGAZ01000047.1:45447-47171 GCA_002384685.1 Methylophilales bacterium UBA4017
GAATCTGGACCTACTCTTAATGGGCAATTATTAGAGCTTGGTTTAATAGATGAGCTGGTAATTTATCAGGCACCCATAATTATGGGCGGTAATGCGAACCCGTTATTTCATAACCCCATATTTGAATCTATGGAGCATAGAATTACACTCAAACAAAAAGATATTCGTCAGTTTGGGGATGATCTAAGGCTGATTATGCAGGTGAATAAGAGTTAAATGTGGATTGATACCCACTGCCATCTAGATTTTAATCCATTAAAAACCAATATAAGCTCTGTCATTAATGAGGCTAGGAAGAATAGGGTGGATGCAATCATTATTCCTTCGATTGATTTAGGCAACATAAGCAGGGTTATAAAGCTTTCCGATAGGTATCGGGAGTGCTATTACGCTCTGGGTTTTCATCCAATGTTTTTGGAGAAAATAGATCCGCATGATTTGGAGATATTAAACAAGTACATCATAAAATATAACCCTGTCGCTATTGGGGAGATTGGACTGGATTTATTTGTAAGGAAGGATAATCTTGAGGTGCAAGAGTACTATTTTTCCAACCAGCTACAACTAGCACAGACGTTTAATTTACCTGTCATCATGCATGTCCGTTCAGCCATCGACCTTGTGCTTAAGCACTTAAGAAGGGTTAAAGTAAGAGGAGGGATTGCTCACGCCTTCAATGGCAGTTTTCAGCAGGCACAACAGCTCATTAACTTAGGCTTCAAACTGGGTTTTGGGGGAGCTATGACAAACCCAAGAGCAACTCACCTACAAAATTTAGCCAAATCTCTGCCGATTGAGTCAATCGTCCTTGAGACAGATGCCCCAGATATGCCGCCCTATTGGTTGCAAGATGGAGCTTACAACCAGCCGAGTGAGGTTGCCCGCATTGGCCATTTTTTTTCCGATTTGAGGGGGTTAAATTCGCTAGAATTTGCTGATATCATAAGGGTTAACACAATGCAGGCACTACCTAGATTAGCTAAGTTATGCACATGACTTGAGAGCCTACTTTAAGTAGGGTTAAAAAATTCAATGATCTCAATGACATACATTAAACCATTGATTTTAAAAGGTTTTTTTAACGATTAAATATTAAGCGATTAAATAAATCCCTTATAAAATCATGGGTTGCCTTTTTTTTTAACTTTTATGCACAATGTTATCCACAGTTTTTGTGGACGGTTTTTATCCAATTTTAACGGGTTATTTTATATGGTAGTAGACGGTAAGCATTATAGGACGATAGAGGCATCTAGCGATCAATCCTCAGTGATTATAATCGATCAAACGAGCTTACCCTTCAATTTTAATTTAATGCGTATATCGTCCTTAAATCAAATGGAATTAGCGATTAAAAATATGCAGGTAAGAGGCGCACCATTAATAGGCATAAGTGCCGCCTTTGGGATTGCCTTAGCTTGTAATGAAGATGCCTCTGATACCTCGATCGAATCTGCAAAGCGAACATTAATAGCCACCAGACCAACAGCCATAAATCTTGGTTGGGCAGTTAGTAAGCTTTGCAACACTTTGCTGGCTATACCTGAGAATCTGCGACGAAAAAAAGCATGGGATGTATCACAGTCTATGGCTGATGAGGACGTAGAGGTTAATAAGCGTATTGGCTCTGCTGGCATCACTCTTCTTGAACAAATAGATAAACCAACAATCAACATTCTTACACATTGCAATGCTGGTTGGCTGGCAACTATAGATTATGGCAC
>DGAZ01000047.1:47496-51205 GCA_002384685.1 Methylophilales bacterium UBA4017
TGGGTTGATGAAACCAGGCCAAGAAACCAAGGTATGAGCCTAACTGCGTGGGAGCTTGAAAAAGAAGGTATACCTCATACAGTTATTTCAGACAATGCTGGAGGCTATCTAATGCAGCAAGGAAAAGTTGATTGTGTGTTGGTCGGAGCTGACCGGGTTGGTGTGGATGGATCGGTATGCAATAAAATCGGTACCTACCTTAAGGCACTTCCAGCAAAGGTACATAACATCCCTTTTTATGTAGCGGCACCAAAAAGCACCTTCGACAAGGACTTCACCTTCACAAACCAGCCATTTCAGATCGAAAATCGGGATGTAAGTGAGTTATTTATGATCACCGGACTTAATGCGGATGGTAATGTGTCGGAAGTTAAGATCGGTGAGTCTGACGGATATAACCCAGCATTTGATGTTACTCCTCCAGAATATATCAGTAAGTTAATTTGTGAGGACGGAGTTTTTAACCCTTCCGAATTAAGAGATTTGTTATTATGAGTTCAAAAGAAAATGCAAAGCTATCGTTATGCAAAACATCGACTAAGCTTAATAAGTTGTCGCTAAATCATGGGGCAACTGGAAATTGCAGCATTCGAGAAGTAGCAGGTTTTTTGATAACACCTAGTGGGATAAATAATGAGCATTTGAATGAAGGTCATATTGTTAAGGTTGCCATGGACGGCACCCCTGAAAAAAATCAAAGCAATCAATTATCACCATCAAGCGAATGGAGATTCCATCGTGATATTTATGTTCATCGTCCAGATGTTCAAGCCATTGTTCACACCCACTCGATTCACGCGAGCACACTTAGTGTTCTAGGAAAGCCCATACCCCCGTTTCATTATATGATAGCCGTTACCGGAGGAAAGCAAATTAACTGTGCTGATTATGCAATGTTCGGCACGCAAAAGCTTTCAGATAACATTATAAGTGCCCTTGGAATTCACAAAGCCTGTTTACTTTCAAATCATGGTTTGGTTGCTGTAGGAAAGGATTTGCAAGAAGCTTTTGATATAGCTGAAGAGGTTGAGCATTTATCCCAAATGTACATTCAAGCAAAAATAATTGGCGAACCCAACCTATTATCAGACAAAGAGATGGATGAAGTGCTTGGTAGATTTAAATCTTATGGGCGCTGGGAAAAAGAATAAAAGTATTGATTGTCCTACCAATTGCTTTAACGTAAAATATCTATCCGTCAGCAATTTTTTTAAAGAAGCGTCTTCATGACCAAATATATATTTGTAACTGGCGGAGTGGTTTCCTCATTAGGTAAAGGCATTTCTGCCGCAAGCCTCGGGGCAATTCTTGAGTCACGTGATTTAAAAGTGACTATGATTAAATTAGACCCCTATATAAACGTCGACCCAGGGACAATGAGTCCTTTTCAGCATGGAGAGGTATTTGTTACTAATGATGGGGCAGAGACCGATCTAGATCTTGGCCATTATGAGCGTTTTATCTCATCCAAGATGACTAAAAGTAACAATTTTACGACAGGCCAAATTTACGACAGCGTTATAAAAAAAGAAAGGCGTGGAGAATACCTTGGGAAAACTGTTCAAGTTATACCGCATATCACTGATGAAATTAAATTTCATATTCGTGAAGGATCAATAGGATATGATATAGCCATCATTGAGGTTGGGGGGACGGTAGGAGATATTGAATCACTTCCATTTCTTGAAGCTATTCGTCAAATGGGTTTTGAAGAAGGTAAGGACAATACTTGTTATATTCATCTAACCTTACTTCCATGGATAGCTACTGCCGGAGAATTAAAAACTAAGCCTACCCAACATTCAGTCAAAGAATTGAGACAGATAGGTATTCAACCCGATATCTTATTATGTAGATCTGAGCGAGAATTGCCTGAAGAAGAAAGGGCAAAAATTGCTCTGTTTACAAATGTTTCTTCAGAGGCGGTAATTTCGGCAACAGATTCTGACTCCATATATCGCATTCCAATGATGCTTCACAAACAAAATATGGATGAAATTGTTTGTACTAAGCTTAATCTCAAAGCAAAAAAAGCCAATTTAAAAGAATGGAAAAATATAACTGAACTACTAGATAAAGCATCCAAACAAGTTAATATTGCTTTTGTAGGCAAGTATGTTGATCTAACCGAGTCATATAAATCTCTAACCGAGGCATTAATTCATGCCGGCATTCATAATAATGCAAAAATTAAGATCCATTTTATGGATTCCGAAGATATCGAAACACAAGGAATAAGTCAGTTGGAAGGCCTTGATGCTATTTTGATTCCAGGCGGCTTTGGGGTAAGGGGAACTGAGGGAAAGATCAAGGCAATTGAGTATGCAAGAACGAATAAAATTCCATTCCTTGGAATTTGTTTAGGGATGCAACTGGCTGTTGTTGAATATGCAAGGAATATGGCTGGGCTGAAGGGTGCTAATAGCACGGAATTTGCTGAAAACCCCACACACCCATTGATAGCATTGATTACTGAATGGCAAACAGAAAATGGATTGGTAGAGAAGCGTGATGAAGGTTCGAACTTAGGCGGAACTATGCGCTTAGGAGCACAAAAAGCACCGATAGTAGATGGTACCCTAGCGTTTCATATTTATGGCTCAGAAGTCAATGAACGACATAGGCATCGTTACGAAGTAAACAATGGCTATGTAGACCAACTCACAAAAGCAGGACTGATTGTCTCATCAAGAACACCTGTTGACAATTTATGTGAAATAATTGAGCTCTCTGAAGATGAGCATCCTTGGTTCTTTGGATGCCAGTTTCACCCAGAGTTTACATCGAACCCCAAAGACTCACATCCGTTATTCTTATCATTTGTAAGAGCAGCAATAAAATTTAACGAACAAGGATCCTAATTATGAAGCTATGCCATTTTAATGTTGGTTTAACTGAGCCCCTGTTCTTAATTGCTGGGCCTTGTGTAATAGAGTCCGAATCCATGACCATTGATGTAGCTGGCCAATTAAAAGAAATGACGGATAAGCTGGGCATTCCATTCATATTTAAATCTTCGTTTGATAAAGCAAATAGAAGCTCTAATAAGACATTCAGGGGATTTGGTGTGGAGGAAGGATTAAGGATTCTTCAGGAAGTTAAAAGCCAAATTGGAGTCCCAGTTTTAACTGACATTCATACGGCTGAGCAAGTAGAAGAGGTCGCCAGTGTTGTCGACGTGCTGCAAACCCCCGCATTTTTATGCCGACAAACGGATTTTATTAATGCCGTGGCTAAGTCAGGCAAGCCAGTAAATATTAAGAAGGGTCAATTTTTAGCACCTCAAGATATGAGGCAGGTAGTTAATAAAGCCAAAGAAGCTAATGGTGGGCTGGACAATATTATGGTGTGTGAACGAGGGGTTTCGTTTGGATACAACACCCTAGTTTCAGATATGAGAAGTCTCGCTATTATGAGAGAGACCAATTGCCCTGTAGTTTTTGATGCTACCCATTCTGTGCAACAACCGGGGGGGCAAGGCGATCGGAGTGGTGGGCAAAGCGAATTTGTGCCTTTGCTTGCAAGAGCAGCGGTTTCCAGCGGGATATCCGGAATTTTTATGGAGACACATCCCAAGCCGAGCGAAGCTCTGTCTGACGGTCCAAATGCAGTTCCTCTGGATCAAATGAGGGCGCTGTTAGAGATCTTAAAAGAGCTTGATAGCACAGTTAAGTCAAAAAATTTATTTAGCTAGGAATTGAAATGAGTG
>DGAZ01000047.1:51341-118761 GCA_002384685.1 Methylophilales bacterium UBA4017
GCTTCTACCGGAAGTAAGGAGGCGATTGAGCTAAGAGACCAGGATAAAAGTCGTTACCTTGGTAAAGGTGTTTTAAAGGCTATTGAAAATATTAACAACCTAATTGCCGCTGCACTAATAGGCCATAATGCAAAAGAGCAGACAAAGATAGATGCAGTAATGATTGAGCTCGATGGCACACCTAATAAAGCAAATTTGGGTGCAAATGCTATTCTTGCTGTATCAATGGCATGCGCGCATGCGGCTGCTATGAGCGAAAAAAAACCATTGTTCGAATATTTAAATAATGACGGTAATTTTAGTCTACCCACACCTATGATGAACATTATTAATGGTGGAGCTCATGCCGATAACAATGTGGATATTCAGGAATTTATGATTATTCCGGCTGGAAGACCTTCATTCTCTGAGGCGATCAGATGTGGTGCTGAGATTTTTCATGCGCTTCATAATAATCTATCAAAAAAACATTTAGCAACAACGGTAGGGGATGAAGGGGGTTTTGCACCTAACCTGGAATCTAATGAGGCCGCTCTGCAGTTAATTATGGAATCTATTGAAATGGCAGGATATGAACCTGGAAAAGATGTATTTTTGGGGTTAGATTGCGCTAGTACAGAATTTTATCAGGATGGATTGTATCAATTAGCCTCGGAAAAATTAGCCCTTAACTCGCAACAAATGTCAGACTACCTTTCATCGTGGTGTGAAAAATATCCTATTATAAGCATTGAGGATGGCATGGACGAGTTTGACTGGGATGGCTGGAAGATACTGACAGATCAATTAGGAAAAAATATCCAGTTAGTTGGCGATGATTTGTTTGTCACTAATTCCAAAATTCTGCAGGAAGGAATTGACCGAAAGGTTGCTAACTCAGTTCTAATCAAAGTCAATCAGATCGGAAGCTTAACCGAAACTTTTGAGACCATATCTATGGCCCAAAAAGCTAATTATACCGCTGTGATATCTCATAGATCTGGAGAGACAGAAGATACAACTATTGCAGACATAGCGGTCGCTACCAATGCAATGCAAATCAAAACTGGTTCTATGTCTCGATCGGAAAGAATTGCTAAATATAATCAGCTCTTACGGATAGAGGACAAGCTTGGAGAGAGAGCAAAATATGCTGGCTTATCAGCTTTTTATCAACTCCAAAATCACTAATTGAAAGTCCTAAGTTATATATTTTGGATTTTAATAGTCTTAATTCAATACCCATTATGGTTTGATCGGGGGGGCTGGATCAATGTTTTTGATCTTCACCAAAAGTTTGAATATCAGAATGAAATAAACCAACAGCTAGAGAAAGAGAATGACGCGCTTCTGGCCGAGGTAAATGATTTGAAAGATGGGACAGATGCTATTGAGGAGAGGGCTCGAGACGAGCTTGGTATGATCAAAAAAGGCGAAATTTTTTTTGAGGTTATTAAGACCAAAAAACAAGAATAACCGGGGAGGGTTTACAGCCGCATATATCAAGCAAGTTAGGAAGTCACCGTGAGGTGGTTTTTGTTTAGTCGATAACCAACAAAGAATGCTCTTGCAATACTAGATCATTTTTTATGCAGTCAATTTTAAGCTCAAATAGAATATGGGATTCAGATTTATCGCTTACATAATCAATGACTTGACCGATAGAAATACCATCAGCTAGGATATTGTCACCATATACCAATAAGGATCTATCTCCGTTCCAAACCCCTCTGAACAAGCGTTTTTTTACAGTGCCAAGATAATGTGTTCTAGCTACAATTTCCTGTCCTGTATAACAACCTTTTTTAAAGTTAATGGCATTTATTAAATCCAAATTAAGCGACTGAGGAATAAATTTTGCTTGTGTTTCTAGGTATATATTTGGAATTTTCTTCGCAATACTCTCCATTTTCCAGCTGTCAAAAGTACCTTGAACACTATGTTTTGAATTCGCATCAATAAAACTCTCAATAGTTAAACTGTCTCCCAAACATAAGTATCGAGGGTGTGAACCAGGCACTTTTGTTAGATGCATGCCTTCATGTAAAAATGATTGCATATCAGATACAGTGTCAGACAGTCCGATCTCCTTACCAAGCTCTTCCCCTGCTATTTCTAAACCATGCAACCGAGTGGTTGTGTTTATTGCAATATTTACCTTAGACCGCAATACGTACATTGATAACTTTTTAGCAATGTTTTCAGCAATACATTTTGGACAAATAAGAAAAAAGCTTTTATGTAGCTTTACTATATGGAATAAGGCTAATAAGCGACCCTTAGGGTTACATAGGCCTGCATATACAGATGTTTTATCATTAACCAGGTTTATGTCATTAGTGATTTGACCTTGCAGAAATGGAGCTGCATCCTCACCGGAGACTTCAATCAGTGACAATTCTTTGTGAAGCGGGTAATGGGTTAATGTATTTTGCATGGATTACCTCTTAAAAAAACCCTGAATTTTTTTTAGGGAAATAAATCGCATCAAGAATAAAATGAGTGCAAAAAGCGTCAGTATATGCCTTAAGGGTAATTCCGATTGGTCACGCCACGCTGCTTTTTGTTTACCCATCGCATCTAATACAACATCTACATTCGTTGCCCTAACATACTGACCCTTAATTTCTTTACTAAGATCAACTAAGTATTGTTCGTCAAGTCTAGATAAATACCGATCACTTACTCCACTCGCAACACTATCATTTCTAGTGCCAATATTCGACTGTGAAATCTGTGCAATTCCTGGCTGCAATGCAAAGCTCTCGTTAGACCAGTAACCAATCAGCTGATTTTTACTATCATACTTTGGAATGGCTGTTCCTTCTAAGGTGCCTACCCCTGCAAGCAGCCAGTCATTTCCACCTTGAAATTGCGAAAGATCTCTTGTGTTAAATATATGAAGCTTGGGAGCTTCCTCGCCGTCAGTGAAGTAAATTACTTGGGCAGATTCTGGGAAGCTACGAATAAGTCTGGCAAGATTAATCATTGACTCCCTAATACGAGTATTGCCAGACCATGTTGAACGCCAATCTAGGTGATCAACGGTGCTATTAATAGCGCTAAAGTTTTCACATATTTCTATAGGGGTGTAAGTCGCAGCAACGCTAACCCCGGCAAACATACCAATACTTACCTTAGACTTGCATGGCAGTCTCTCTAAAATCTTTCTTAAGGTATTTTTTGTAAAATCAATTCGAGACACCTTTTCTGCACCAAGACTCATATCCATGGTGTTCATACTTTGAGAAATATCGACAATAAAAATATAATTGTAAATGTTCCGCGTAATAGGAATACTGGGATTTACTACCGCTATACCAAGACTTAAAGAAGCTAAAAACAAAAGTAGAAAATTTGTGTCTTGCTTTAATCTTGTAACTATTTTAATCATGGTAAGCCAACGGGAATATTACCCATAATTAATCCAGGTGAGTCCGAGTCTCCAACCCCTGGTGTAGGGTCTCCAGGAAGCATCGTGAGTAAACGATCAAGATTATGCTTTGCATCCCAGTGCGTATTATTTAATTTTAATGACTGAACGTATGCTTTTTTCGCTTGGCGTAACAAATACTCAGCCTCGTCACGCACAGTCATACTGGTACCATTAATAATCAAACCACGCTTAAAAAATATGTTGCCGATATTGTAATGTATTGCGGATTGCTGATCTTCATTGGCTTCATCCAGAAGATTATTAAAAAGTATCGTTGATTCCTTAAACATCTCTTTTGTAGCAAGCCAATAAGCAATTGCAAAGCGCGATTCAAAGCTTCGAGAAAGCACTTCTGTAGAATCCCCAACAGCGACAGCTTTATTAAACTTTTTAATGCGATAAATATTTAAACTAGAATCTATTAAGAGATAGCTGCTTATGATTATTGCCACAATTGACAGGTAGGTTATTTTTTTTACCGTCATGAAGTTTTTTATTTTCATCTTAATGATTTTACCTCAATAAATTTTAATATTAATAACATCAAACTTAAAAAAAGTGCACATAATAACAGTGGTAACGAGTAATTCTTCCCAGGGATTCTTTGTGTATACATAATTGGTTTCTTTTCTTTTAAGCTGATATCTTTTATGGCGGTTTCAAGAGATTTTGGATCTTCTGCTTCATAAGCCTTAAAAGGTGATCGGAATGTTTTAAAATAATCGTAGAGTTCAATTTGAGGAGGAGGTTGCTCCTCATCTCTTGGCACAAAATTTTTGTCAAAAATACTGATCCCTTTTTGTTGTTTTAAAACTATCCAGTAAAGACCTATATCAAATCGATCAAACCAATCTCTTATTTTTTGTTGAGTATTAGCGTCTATTCTCCCGGCTCCATCAGATAGTAAGATAATGGCTCTAGAACCTGAGTCAGCCACTTCATTAAAAAGTGCCGCACTACTGGTTAAACCAGCACCAATATTGGTTTGAAATAATGAATTGCCTGCAGTTGCTGACACAGCAGCTTTAATGGCTTCCTTATTTTCTGTAAGCGGTAAAACAAACATCGCTGAGTTACTAAAAGTTATTACTCCAACCATATCGTTGGTTCTAGACTCAAAAAAATCAATAATAAGACGACTTGCAGCAGCTGATTTTGTTTCACCCGCTTTTTCACTATCACCGGCGAAAGGCTCGTCCATTGAAGCACTCCTGTCTAGAACTAATCCAATTTGAGCGCCTTCTCCAACCTTATCTATAACTTTTTGATCAGAAAATGGTTGTGCAAGCACCAGTATTAAGAGGGCAATAATGAGTGAGCTTAATACCTTTAATAAAATCCCAACAATGATTGACAGGAGATCCAATGGAACCATGTCGTTCCATGAATAATTATTATTGCTAGACTGAAAGAATATAAATGGAATAAATGTTAGTGGAAGAAAAAAAAGGACCCAGGCATTAAGAAAATTCATTAGCTACTCAATTTTTTTATATCTGATGGATCTACTATGAGTTTTCTTTCACACATACGGCAATGCAAGGCAAATATTTTTAGCCAATCATAGGTCATAGAAATATTGTGCGTTTTAGTTTGCTCAAAAAATACATCTCGAGATAAAGCAAAAAAGTTATCAATTTCTGAGTCAATATTTCTGAATGACGGGTTTTGCTGATACAAAACGTGTTTATTGTCGATAAACAAGGTTTGCCTGATAGTTTTGTCAAAGCTAGTATGAAGGGCTTTGATCAACAGCTCTATATTCTCATTAGAGGCTGAGGTTTTTTTAAATTTTTTATAAACATGACTAAATAGCTTGTTTAGTTTTGGAACCCATGAGTATTTACTATATACATAAAGCAAAACGATTATAGAAAGGACAAGCGCAATCAATGCATAACGAATCTTTTGATAAAATGATAAAGATTCAATAAAGAAAGGACCGCGGTAATCACTCATGTCATCTTCTACTTTAATCTGCCCAAAAACTGCAATAGGCGATACAGCAACCGTCAGCTCAGGAATACGGTATTTGTATACATTATCCGGATCAGCTGGATCCATAACTCTATAGTAATCAGCAGTAATAAATGCCGGTTTTGCTACAACATTATTCGTAAATATTTGATATGTCAGGTTAATGGTGTAGGACGATGCTTCATTAGAGATTTTTTTTGTATAGTCAGATTTTACTAATGACATGCCAAGTAATTGCCCTCTATATCTTTTTTCATAGCCAACTATAGGAAGAGACTCTTCAACTAAATGAAAGGGCTTTTTAATTGTAATATTAATTTGTCGGGTAATGGTATCTCCGACCGTAAAACCAACTTTTTGCTCAGGATCTATGATAGTCAGATCGATATACTTTGGGTCGATATCAGGAAATTTTTTGGGGTCTTCAAATGCACTGAGCCCGTTATTAAATGAGAATAGAAATAAAATTGTGAGCAGATATTTATGCATGAAAGTACTCATTAAAGTATTGAGACATGGCAAAGGTATCGAACTCTTCTCCCACGAAAAAAGGTGGGCTGTCATGCTTAAGAAAAACTTCCTCTAATTCAGCTTTCCTATTCTTGAAGCTGTTTTTAATTTTTTCTAACATATTACCCCTAAGAAATATTGTTTGCTCTTGGCCAGATTCTGGGTCGTTTATAGTGATAACTCCAAACTTAGGAAGGCCTTCATATTCACTTTTATTCCATAGGATGATGGGAATTACACGATGCTTTCTTAAATGTCCCAGTGCGGAGCTAATATCATCAATAGGCATATGAAAGTCTGATATGAGAAAGATTAAGGTCTGATCTTTAGGAACATATTCATATAAATCCCTAATTCCATGATGACCTGCACTTTTTGCATGATAACTAGCTAGTCTTTTAATTAATTCTTCTGTTCTGTGGGGTCTGTAGGATAAAGAGGATACCCAGCTTGAATCAATTTTATCATTAAAACCAATAAACCCTATTGCATCACTCTTGGCCATTACTGAATGAGTTATGATTGAGGCGATCTCGGAGGCAAACTTATGCTTAGATTTATCCCCACCAAAATTCATACTTGCTGAAAGGTCACTAGCAATAATGACTGGTGTGGCACTTCTTTGGTTAAATATTCTGACCTGAATTTGCTCAAAAGGATCACGGATTGTCTGTCTTATATCAATTCTTCTGGGATCAGGGTAGTCAATTATTGTTGCATGACCTGCAAATTCAATACCCATCCCACGCTGATCACTTTTATGCTGTCCTGGATGATAGCCTCTTGACTTCCAGTTTATATGGTAATCAAAAGTGTCGTTTAGGAATTCCATGAAATTAAGGAGCGCTTACCTTGTTTAAAATTTCATGCGTAAGCTCGTTAGCAATTTCTGTTCTTTTTAATTCATAAATTGGGTTAAAAACTAACCTATGCGCAATAGTTTCATGAAAGACCGCATGAATATCTTCTGGAATCACAGCGGTTCGATTATTTAGCCATGCATTCACACGTGCACATTTCATCATCATACTAATTCCTCTAGGACTTGCCCCTGAAATAATCAGTCTATTGATATCTACGCCACTAATTTTGATATCAAATAATTCGGGATTTTTGGTTGATTTCCATAAATTAAGAGCGTAGGACTTAAGCTTTGCTGAAGCACCAACGTTTGCTTGAATGTCATCTGAAAGTGCATTTAATTTATCAAACTTAAGAAGATCGGATGACGCACCCTCAACCAATTTATCTGCATCATGAAATTTGGTATCAAAAACAAGACTCGTCATGATTTCATCTTGCTGTGGAATAACGATAGGTATTTCCATCATAAATCGATCCCTTGCTGCCGATGGAATTTCAAAGGTTTCTTCCTTTTCAACCTGATTTCGGTCAGCAAAAACAATGAGATGGGGAAATTTAAATTCTTTGTTGAATGCTGAGAGCGTCCTTTCGGCCATAATTCTCAAAAGCAGTGAATGCACCTGCGGTCGCGCTCGATTAATTTCGTTAAAGAAGAAAATTGAAAGATCTTCCCCTGATTTTAATACCGGACCATTGCTAACATGGGGTTTACCGTCTTCCCCAAGATAGGTGTGGTAGATCAGGTCATTAGGCATTAAATCAATAGTACCCTCGATTCGTTCATAACCTCCGCCTATGGACCTGGCAAATGCTTTAAGCAAGGTTGTTTTACCAACACCGACATCACCCTCTAGCAGCACATGGCCTCTGGCAAAAATAGCAGTTGTTATAAGCCTTATAGGATCTTCTTGTCCTACAACAACTTTATTAATTTCACTCTCTAATTTCAGAGCAAGTTTTCGCCATTCGGCCAGATTTTGGTCACTCATTGTGATATATTCCTAGTTAATTGAGTCAGGATTATTGAAAATATACTATAACTGAACCATGCTTCGAAAGTAAACAAATTAATCTAGAGAATAAATTATATTTATATGAAAAAAAATAGCTACACCAAAGAAGAGCTTATCGCTTGCGGACGTGGCGAGTTGTTTGGCAAAGATAATGCACAACTCCCTCTACCTCCAATGCTTATGTTTGATCGCATCACAAAAGTTAGCGATGACGGTGGGACTTATAATAATGGCCAGATTATTGCCGAAATGGATATTACTAAGGATCTATGGTTCTTTCAGTGTCATTTTGAGGGAGACCCAGTTATGCCTGGATGCCTTGGATTAGATGCTATGTGGCAGCTTCTTGGATTTTATTTAGGATGGAAAGGAGGTCCTGGCAAAGGGCGTGCCCTAGGATCAGGAGAGGTAAAATTTACCGGACAGGTTCTACCTACTGCAAAAAAAATTACTTATACTATCAACCTTAAGCGATTAATTATGCGAAGATTGGTTATGGGCATTGCAGACGCCACTATGGAAGTTGATGGAAGATTGATTTATCAAGCCACGGATCTTAAGGTGGGGTTATTTACAAGAACTGATAACTTTTAAAGGAATATCTAATTGAGAAGAGTTGTTGTTACTGGAATAGGCATTGTTTCAAGTCTTGGTAATAATGTGCAGGAAGTTGAAAAAAGCTTGCGGGACTCAAAGTCTGGCATTACCTTTCAGCCTGAATATGAGGAGCATGGACTAAGATCGCAGGTTGCAGGTTCAATTAATATTGACGTTGATCAATTAATAGATAGAAAATTACTGCGCTTTATGGCTAAAGGACATGCCTACGCATGGATAGCTATGCAGGAAGCTATCGCTGATTCAAAGCTAGATGAAGACCAAGTTTCCAACTTTAGAACGGGTATCATTGTTGGTGCTGGAGGGACCTCTACTGAATCTATGCTTCAAGGTACCGAAACATTAAAGGAGAAGGGGATACGTCGTGTCGGCCCTTACATGGTAACCAAAACTATGTCCAACGGGGTTGCTGCCTGCCTTGCCACAGGAGCTAAAATCAAAGGAATAAATTATTCAATTACCTCAGCCTGTTCGACTAGCGCACATTGCATAGGAAACGCTTATGAGCTTATTCAGATGGGAAAACAGGATGTAATGTTTGCTGGTGGTGCTGAAGAAGAGCATTGGACTATGAGTTATCTTTTCGACGCAATGGGGGCGATGTCTTCTAAATTTAACGATCAACCAGAAAAGGCTTCTCGAACATTTGATACATCTAGAGATGGATTTGTAATTTCTGGCGGGGGAAGTGTTTTGGTGTTGGAAGAGTATGAGCATGCAGTTCAAAGAGGGGCTAAAATATATGCTGAAATAGTTGGTTATGGGGCAACATCAGACGGCCATGACATGGTAGCTCCTAGCGGAGAAGGGGCTCAGCGTTGTATGGAGATAGCTTTGAAGGAAAAAGACACCTCTAATGTGGACTACATCAACACACATGGAACGAGCACACCGGTAGGTGACTCAGTAGAACTGGAGGCAATTAAAAAAGTTTTTGGAGGCGGAAAATACGGGCCAATTCCATCAATTGCTTCAACAAAATCATTATCCGGTCATGCATTGGGTGCTGCTGGATCTAATGAAGCTATATTTAGCCTCATTATGATGAATAATGGGTTCTTAACACCCTCAATGAATATTGACGAACTTGATCCTGCTGCAGAAGGACTTCCGATCTTGCTTAAGAAAGAAGAGCGAATCATTCGGACAGCAATGTCAAATAGCTTTGGTTTTGGTGGCGTTAATGCGTCAATTGTATTTTCTAAAGAGAATTTATAACGATAATAAAATAATTAGCACTGCTTTTCGCTGCTCAGAAATAAGTATATTAAAGGTCCTGCATCCGGCTGGTAAGCTCATTAGTTCTACAGAAACATTTCTTTTGTTAAATAACGCGATTTGCTCTTGAGTTAAATTATGCTTATTGTCATGCATACCAATTAATACAATTTCTGGATCATACTTAAAAACCTCATCTAAATTAGATGAAAAAAGATCATCGATAGACTTGTAGTGAAGATTATCAATAATGTTATCCGGAAATAAAATGGCACTGGAGGTAATTTTTTTTTCGTGCACAGTTACGGATTGCTCATCATACGCTCTGATGAGATTAATTTTATCTGAATGTATTTCATGAAATTTCATGTATCTAGACGCATTTTTTTGATTGGTTTCATTGGCTAAATTCTAATAGAAAGGTAAGATAACACCTAATTCTGACATCAATTTTATTGGCAAAAATTTTGACAAAAGTTCTTAAATCGAAAAAACTAGATAACGTCTGCTACGACATTAGGGGACCAGTTCTTGCGCACGCAAAAAAGATGGAGGATGACGGTCATCGAATCATTAAGCTAAATATAGGCAACCCTGCTGCATTTGGTTTTGATGCCCCTGACGAGATAACTCAGGATGTCATAAGAAATATGTCTCGCGCTTCTGGCTACACAGAAAGCCATGGTTTTTTTGAACCTAGAAAAGCAATTATGCATTACACCCAACAAAAAAATATTAAGAATGTGGATGTAGACGATATTATCATTGGCAATGGTGTGTCTGAGCTAATCGTGATGGCAATGCAGGGCCTCATAAACAATGATGATGAGGTATTAATTCCTAAGCCGGATTATCCTCTGTGGACAGCAGCAGTAACACTTGCAGGTGGCAACCCAGTTCATTATGTTTGTGATGAAGGTGCAGGTTGGTTTCCTGACATCAAGGATATAGAGTCAAAAATCACGGAAAAAACACGCGGCATTGTGATTATCAATCCCAATAATCCCACTGGAGCCTTATATAGTGACGATTTGCTGAAAGAGGTAGTTGAAATCGCACGAAAAAATAAGCTAATCATTTTCGCCGATGAAATTTACGATAAAGTCCTGTATGACGGCAATACTCATACATCTATCGCCTCATTAGCGGACGACGTTTTATTTATTTCGCTGAATGGTTTGTCTAAGAATTATAGAGCCTGTGGTTACAGAGCTGGATGGCTTGTGGTTTCTGGCGACAAAGAGGGAGGAAGAGATTATTTAGAGGGATTAAATATGTTAGCCTCTATGCGGCTATGTGCAAATGTTCCTGGGCAGCTTGCTATCCAAACGGCACTAGGAGGGTACCAAAGTATAAATGATCTTGTGGCTCCTTCTGGAAGACTATTCAAACAAAGAGAGCTTGCATATGACTTACTTACCTCAATCGAAGGGGTAAGCTGTGTAAAGCCGAAGGCTGCAATGTATTTGTTTCCAAAGTTAGACCCCAAGTTATACGTAATCGAGGATGACCAAAAATTCATATTAGATATACTTGTTGAGAAGAAAGTCCTTTTAGTTCAAGGCTCAGGATTTAACTGGCATGACAATAATCATCTTAGGTTGGTTTTTTTGCCTAATGAAGATGAGCTTAAAATTGCTATTCAGCGCATAGCGGAATATTTAGATAACTTTAGAAAGAGATAAACAATGAATGTAGGGTTAATTGGTATAGGCACAGTCGGTGGTGGTACTTACAAAGTGCTCACAGAAAATTTTCAGGAAATTTTGCATAAAACCGGCATTGAAATCAAGGTTGCTATGGTTGCTGATAAAGATATTGATTTGGCTGAAAAAATAGTAAGTTCAGCGATACCAATTGTTGGTGACGCTTTTGAGCTTGTTGAAAGCAAAGAGATTGATCTTGTTGTCGAGTTAATTGGTGGCACAGGCATTGCAAAAGACTTGGTGAAGCAGGCATTACTTAATGGAAAGCATGTCGTAACGGCAAACAAAGCATTGATAGCTATGCATGGTGAGGAATTATTCGCAGTTGCTGAAGATAATAATGTGCAGCTTGCTTATGAAGCTGCAGTGGCCGGAGGCATTCCAATTATTAAAGCCCTAAGAGAAGGTTTGGCAGCAAATAAGATCGAATGGATTGCAGGCATCGTAAACGGTACAACGAATTATATTCTGACGGAAATGAAGGAAAACAATCTATCATTTGATGTCGCTCTAAAGCAAGCCCAGGAATTAGGCTTTGCAGAAGCAGACCCAACCTTTGATATTGAGGGGGTTGATGCCGCTCACAAGATAACTATTATGGCTTCTATAGCATTTGGTATACCAATTAATTTTGATGCAGTCTTTGTAGAAGGTATAAGCAATTTAAATCAAAAAGATATTACTTATGCAGAGGAACTTGGATACAGAATTAAGCTTTTAGCAATTGCCAAGTCGGACCAAGAGTCAGTTGAAATAAGAGTCCACCCAACACTTATTCCTGAAGCAAGGTTAGTGGCGAATGTAAGCGGACCAATGAATGCCGTTTTGGTAAAAGGAAATATGGTCGGACCAACACTTTATTATGGAGCTGGAGCTGGGGCAGAACCAACGGCTAGTGCGGTTGTTGCAGATATTATCGATATTGCAAGGCAATCACAGTTGTCGACAAAAAAACTGATCCCATCATTAGGTTTTATGCCTAATAAAATTAAACAGAAAAAACTTTTAGCAATTGAGGATGTGTGGTCAGAATTTTACCTAAGACTTACCATGGCAAATAAGGCTGGGTTATTGGCAAAAATAACAAATATCTTTGCAAGCCATGACATATCAATTGACGCTATGATTCATAAAGAAGTTCAGGAAACAAACCAAGATCCTGATATATTTTTAGTTACATCAAAAGTCCAAGAATCTCAAATTAATCAAGTGATTAAAGCAATTGAATCCTTACCAGAAAATAAAGATAAAATTATTAAATTAAGAATTGAAGAACTAAAATAAATAGGAAAGTATGAAGTATATATCTACAAGAGGTAAGTCACCTGAGTTAAGCTTTTCTGAGGTATTATTAACCGGATTGGCTCCTGACGGGGGCCTTTATTTGCCTGAAAGCTACCCTAAGCTTACAGACGACGATCTTAATAAAATGCGGCTTATGTCTTATCAGGATTTAGCTTTTTTCATTTTCCAAAAATTTATTGATGATGTGCCGAGTAACGACTTAAGAGCAATAGTAGGCAAATCTTACGCATCTGATATTTATACCCTTGGTAGAGAGGAGCAAAAATCCGAAGACATAACCCCAACCTTAAAGTTAAAAGATAATTTATTCCTTCTTTCTTTGTCAAATGGCCCCACTCTAGCTTTTAAGGACATAGCCATGCAATTTCTAGGACATATGTTTGAATATGTTTTAGAGAAAAATGGAAAAACCTTAAATATACTCGGCGCAACATCCGGCGACACTGGACCAGCTGCAGAATATGCAATGAAAGGTAAAAAAGGAGTAAAAGTATTTATGTTGTCTCCGCACAATACAATGAGCCCTTTTCAAGCGGCACAGATGTATAGCCTTATGGATGACAATATATTTAATATAGCTATTAAGGGTGTGTTTGATGACTGCCAGGACATAGTGAAGGCTGTTTCAAATGACTTGGCTTTTAAAGATAAACATAAAATAGGTGCAGTTAATTCAATTAATTGGGGCCGTATCCTAGCTCAGATTGTCTACTACTTTAAAGGTTACTTTGATGTAACTTCGAAGAATACAGATAAAGTTGACTTTACAGTTCCTACAGGTAATTTTGGGAATGTATGTGCTGGACATATAGCACGAGCAATGGGACTGCCTACCAATCATTTGGTTGTAGCGACAAATGAAAATGATGTGCTTGATGAGTTCTTTAAAACAGGAAACTATGCACCAAGATCATCTGAAGAAACTTTTCAGACATCTAGCCCCTCAATGGATATCTCGAAGGCTTCAAATTTTGAACGATTTATTTTCGATTTGTTGGGGCGTGATAGTGATTTATTAAGGCGGTATTGGGATAATATTGATAAAGGTGGAGCTTTTAAGCTTGATGGTGAATCATTTGAAAGAATAAAGCATTATGGTTTTATTTCATCTAGCAGCAAGCATGAAAACAGAATTGACTATATAAGGTCGGTATATAATGACTTTAATGTCATTATTGACACTCACACTGCGGACGGAGTTAAGGCCGCCCTAGATCATATAAAAAATATCCCTATGATTGTTTTGGAAACAGCTCTCCCTATTAAATTTGAAAAATCAGTCTTTGAGGCTATCGGAGTCTATCCAGAAAGACCCCCTCAACTGAAAAACCTTGAGTCACTTGACCAACGATACGAAGTTTTTAATAGTGACACAGATCAAGTTAAAAACTTTATTATTAACAATAGTTGATATGAAGCAATACCTGGATCTTTTAAGGCACGTAAAAAATAACGGAATAGTCAAGACAGATAGAACCGGGACAGGAACAACTTCTGTCTTTGGTTATCAGATGCGATTTGATTTAAATGAAGGGTTCCCCCTACTAACTACTAAAAAAATTCATCTTAAATCAGTTATATATGAGTTGCTATGGTTTTTAACGGGCGATACAAACGTTAAGTTTTTAAAAGAAAATGGTATATCAATATGGAATGAATGGGCAGACGAAAAAGGTAATTTAGGCCCAGTTTATGGGCATCAATGGAGAAGTTGGTCGACGCATGACGGAAAATCAATTGACCAAATAAAAAATCTTATTGAGCAAATAAAAGCCAATCCAGACTCTAGGCGTCTAATAGTTTCCGCATGGAATGTTTCTGATATTAGTCAGATGAAGCTTCCGCCATGCCATGCTTTTTTTCAATTCTATGTAGCAAATGGACAGCTATCCTGCCAACTTTACCAGCGAAGCGCCGATATTTTCTTAGGCGTTCCCTTTAATATTGCTTCCTATGCCTTACTGACCATGATGATTGCACAGGTTTGTGGATTAAGAGTTGGTGAATTTGTTCATACCCTTGGTGATGCGCATATTTACCTAAACCATGAAGATCAGGTGAATGAGCAGCTTACGAGAACTCCTAAAATTAAACCAACCATGTTGCTTAACAAATCAATCAACAATCTTTTTGATTTTACTTTTGATGATTTTTCGCTTGTGGGTTATGATCCATACCCTTTAATTAAAGCTCCAGTAGCAGTTTAGTGCAAAAAATTTCAATTATTGTAGCGATGTCAAAGAATAATGTTATTGGAGCTAACAATGCATTGCCGTGGCATATATCCGAGGATTTAAAGAGATTTAAGAGTTTAACTATGGGAAAACCTATAATAATGGGGCGAAAAACCTTTGACTCAATAGGTCGACCTTTACCTGGCAGAAAAAACATTGTTATTACCAGAAATACTGACTTAAAAATTAAAGGGGTTGATGTTGTAAGCTCTTTAGACAATGTCTTTTCATTAATTAAGGATGAGGAACAAGTCTTTGTAATTGGTGGGGAAGAAATATATAGAATATTTTTAGATCATGCGACCCACTTATACGTTACCGAGATTGACTCTGTGCTTGAAGGGGATGCTTATTTCCCACAATTCTCTGCTAATTATTGGCGAGAGATAAGTAGGGAAAAATCAGTTAATGAAGAAGGTCTTCACTTTTCATTTGTTGATTATCAACGACAAGATTAATCATCGAGCACACAATCCACGTAGTAAGTTAATTTTCCGTCAATATAGTTTTTGATCAATCCATGATTGTCAGTTTCAAATCCTGGAAATTTTTCATTAAATGTTCTGGCGAATTTTAAGTAATCAACAATAATTTTATTGAATCTCTCACCTGGAATTAGTAATGGAATCCCAGGGGGGTAGGGTGTAAGTAGAACAGCCGTAATCCTTCCTTCCAAGTCATCAATAGGTACCCTTTGAATTTCCTTATGAGCCATCTTAGCAAAAGCATTAGCAGGCTTCATTGCAGGCACCATATCAGAAAGATACATCTCTGTTGTTAGTCTAGCAATATCATTTTGTGTGAAAATTTCATGTATTTTGTCTGAAAGATCTTTTAGCCCAACGCTCTCATAAATTGGAAATTTTTGACTAAATTCAGGAAGAACTTTCCATATTGGTTGATTCTTATCATAATCATCTTTAAATTGCTGAAGTGCTGCTACTAACGTATTCCATCTTCCCTTGGTAATACCAATAGTAAACATAATAAAGAATGAATAAAGTCCTGTCTTCTCGACTATAACCCCATGCTCTGCTAAATATTTTGTAACTATCATTGCGGGTATGCCAAGCTTTTCATCAAACTCACCATCAACATTAAGTCCAGGAGTAATGATTGTAGCTTTGATGGGATCAAGCATATTGAAGTTAGGAGCTAAATTTCCAAAACCATGCCATTTTTCATTCTTATTAAGCATCCATGCTGCTCTCTCCTCAATTCCTTCCTCGGACAGATCGTCAGGACCCCATACCTGAAACCACCAACCATCCCCCCATTCTTGGTCTACTTTTCTCATTGCTCGTCTAAAATTAAGAGCTTCCATGATTGATTCTTCAACTAAAGCATTACCACCAGGCTCTTCCATCATTGCTGCAGCTACATCGCAACTAGCAATAATGGAGTATTGTGGGCTGGTCGAGCTGTGCATTAAGTATGATTCGTTGAATAATTCTTTATCGAGTTTATTGTTTACAGCGTCCTGCACTAAAATTTGTGAAGCTTGACTTAATCCAGCTAACATTTTATGCGTAGATTGAGTTGAAAAAATAAGGCTCTCAGAGCATCGAGGACGATCTGCTCCAATTGCATGATAATCACCGTAAAAGTCATGAAAAGATGCGTGTGGCAACCATGCCTCATCAAAATGTAGCGCACCAATTTTACCATCCAACATTTCCTTAATTTCCTCTACATTGTATAGAATCCCATCGTAGGTTGATTGAGTTATAGTAAGCACTCTGGGCTTAGCGTCCTTATCTTCAATAAAAGGATTGTTGTTAATCTTTTCCTTAATCCGATCCCAGCTAAACTCTTTTTTTGGGATGGGGCCTATTATTCCAAAATGATTCCTTGTTGGCATTAGAAATATCGGGATTGCTCCTGTCATAATGATGGCATGAAGAACGGACTTATGACAATTACGGTCGACTACAACAATATCTCCTGGCGCTACCGTTGAATTCCAAACCATCTTGTTTGAGGTGGATGTTCCATTTGTAACAAAATAACAATGGTCTGCCTTGTATATCCGCGCCGCGTTCTTCTCAGATGCTTCAACAGGGCCTGTATGATCTAACAGTTGACCTAACTCCTCAACCGCATTACAAACATCCGCCCGAAGCATATTCTCACCAAAGAATTGATGGAACATTTGGCCAACAGGGGACTTTAGGAAAGCTACACCACCAGAATGCCCAGGACAGTGCCATGAGTAGGAGCCGTCACTCGCATAATGAGTAAGTGCTCTAAAGAATGGAGGGGCAAGACTTTCCAAGTACGTTTTTGCTTCCCGAACAATATATTTAGCAACGAATTCTGGCGTATCTTCATACATATGAATAAAACCATTTAGTTCTTTTAGTATTTTGTTGGGTATGTGCCTGCTTGTTCTTGTTTCACCATGAAGAAAAATTGGAATCTCGTCATTTCTATACCTAATTTCCTCAACAAACTTACTTAGACTCTCAAGAGCTTTTGGATTTTCTTCGATAAATTCTTCGTCATCAATTGCTAAAATAAAAGCAGATGCACGACTTTGTTGTTGGGCAAATGAGGATAAATCAACATAGCTGGTTACTCCTATGACCTCAAAATCTTCTTTTTCAATGGATTCTGCAAGAACGCGAATACCCAAGCCAGATGAGTTCTCTGCCCTGTAATCCTCGTCTATTATGATAATGGGGAATTTAAATTTCATGATTAAATTTTCGGAAGTGTGACACCACTTTGGCCTTGGTACTTTCCGCCACGATCCTTATAAGAGATTTCACAAACCTCATCTGATTCAAAGAATAATACTTGAGCGCACCCTTCGCCAGCATAAATTTTAGCAGGAAGAGGGGTGGTATTGCTGAACTCAAGGGTGACATAACCCTCCCATTCAGGCTCAAATGGCGTTACGTTAACAATAATGCCACAGCGGGCATAAGTTGATTTACCAACACATATAGTAAGAATATTTCTAGGTATTTTAAAGAACTCAACTGTCCTAGCTAATGCAAATGAATTTGGTGGAATAATGCAATGGTCACCATTAAATTCTACAAATGAATTGGGGTCAAATGCTTTTGGATCAACTATGGTGCTATTGATATTGGTAAACACTTTAAACTCAGGCGCACATCTAATATCATAACCGTAGCTAGAGGTCCCATAAGAGACTATTTTTTCGCCATCTCTTTCACGAATCATTTGAGGCTCAAATGGGCTTATCATCCCATGATCTTGGGCCATCTCTCTGATCCATCTATCTGATTTTATTGTCATCAAGCTTCCTAATCATTGGCGTTATTCACAGATTGTATACGATTTGTGATTACCATATTTGTTTAATTTTCATATAACTTATCGCCAGAATTGACTAGGATCTTCAAATATAACCTTAGAAGATTCCGGGTCTGAGCTCCCAGAAACATATTGATCGAGCTTCTCTTTTTTTTGTGTCCAATAGTTAATAATAGGGTCAACAAACCTCCATTGCGCCTTAACTTCATCAACATGAAGAAATCTTGACTGATTGCCACTTATAAGGTCAAGCATCAGTGTCTCATAAGCATCAATACTTTCATCACCTTCAACACGATTTAAGCCTTCAAGTCTAGTAGATCTAAGCTCATCATCGTTAAGCCCAGGTGTTTTTGTGGTTATTTCTATTGAGGTACTTTCTTTAGGTTGAATATTAAAAATAATCCAATTATTTTTATCTCCGATTAATGTATCTGCATTTTTAAATTTTACGGAGATATTAGTCCCACTCTCATGTAGGCGTTTTGCAGTTCTTAGATAAATAGGAACACCATTCCACCTTGGATTATCAATAAATATCTTAACCGCAGCATAGGTTTCAGTAACACTACCCTTACTCTCAAGTTCGTTAAGGTAGCCATCAACCCTGCCTTCACCTTTTATTTCGCCCGCAGCATATTGAGCTCTAAAAGCATGGGTATCAAATTCATCTGTATCTATAGGCCTAATTGATTCAAGGAGCTTTATCTTTTCAGCTCGAATATCATTAGGAGAAAATGATTTTGGTTGCTCCATTGTTGTTAAAGCCATCATTTGTAATAAATGGCTCTGAATCATGTCACGAAGTGCACCCGTCGCATCATAGAATACCGTCCTGTCTCCAACACCAAGCATTTCATGGTTTGTGATCTGTATATGGTCAATATAGTTACTATTCCATATAGGCTCTAAAATAGAGTTTGCAAATCTGGTAACAAGAATATTTTGTAATGCAGATTTTCCGAGATAGTGATCAATCCGATATATTTGCTCTTCATTAAGATGCTTAGAAATTGATTTTTGAAGATTAATTGCACTTTCGAGGTTGGTGCCAAAAGGCTTTTCAATTAACACTCTTTTCCACCCAGTAGATTGATCTAATAGACTCTCATTAGCTAGTTGATCTACAATTAATGCAAAATCCGTCGGCCTAACCGATAAAAAGAAAGCAAAATTTTGAGAAAATACATTTTTATCATTTAGTTTTCTACCGAATTTTTTGAATGCTTCTGGATCATCTGGTAAGTTCGCATGATATAAGTTTCTTGCAACAAATCTTTTAAATGTTTCCTTGCAATAGCCACTTTTGAATTTCTTATCAAGCATTTGCTTAATTTCATTTTCCCACTCATCTTTTGTTGAGGACTGTCTGCCGACAGACAGTATCTTCATACCTTCCGGAAGTTGTCCTGATTCATCTAAATGAAATAATCCAGGTATAAGTTTTACTCTTGCAAGATTACCTTTGGCACCAAATAAAACTAAAGTTGAATTCTCTACCATTTGCGATTAACCCCTTTTTTTCATTACATGCCCACCAAAGGCATTTCTCATAGTTGATAAGAGTTTGTAACCATAGCCTTTTTGTTTCTCTTGGCTTCTAAATCTAACTTGAAGGGCAAGCGTAAGAACGGGTGTAGGTATTCCTTGCTCAATTGATTCAACAACAGTCCATCGGCCTTCTCCAGAATCTGGTACAAAAGGTGCAATATCATCTAGCGTTGGATCGTTCTTTAATGCTTCAGCGGTTAAGTCAAGCAACCAGCTTCGCACCACTGAACCATGGCGCCACAATTCTGTTACTTGAGCTACATCAATTTTAAATTCCTCTCTACCTTTAAGAAGCTCAAGTCCTTCAGCAAATGACTCCATCATTCCGTATTCAATGCCGTTATGAATCATTTTTGTAAAATGACCAGACCCCACTGGACCAACATGTAACCATCCATTTTGAGGGGTAACTGCTAACGCCCTTAGTGCTGGCTCAACTATTTTAGCTACCTCATCATTAGCTCCTACCATCAGACAATACCCATTATCTAGACCCCAAACCCCACCTGACGTTCCGCAATCCATAAAACCAATACCGTGCTCCTCTAACATTGCACCCATTTTTACACTTCTTTTAAAGTTAGAGTTTCCACCGTCAATAATTACATCACCCTTGTTAAGCAGAGGAACTAATTCGTGTATCTGGTTTTCAGTTATCTCACCTGCAGGAAGCATCATCCAAACAATTTTTTGTTCGTCCAGTTTCGATAAAGCGTCTACAACAGAGGTGGATGGAATTAGCCCTTCTTTTTCCTCAAGCTCCTTTACTACTGCCTGACTATTATCATAACCAACCACTGAAACACCATTGCGAATTAGGCGTGCAGACATATTTCCACCCATTTTTCCCAGACCAAGCATTGCAATTTTCATTTTTTTCCTTTTGTTGAAGTATAAAATTTGTTAATCTTTTGGATTAATCTTTGCTCATGTTTAACAAGAGCCAGAATTATAGCAAAAACTCACATAAAAAATTCAACTTATTCTTAGGATATACATGAATCACAATAGTTTTGAACATACATCTTTTGACAGCCTTGAGAAATTTGAGAATGATGCATGTTCTTATATTATAAAAAAAGCAAATGAAAGTATTGGGGCGAGAAAATCTTTTTATTTAGTACTATGCGGAGGCGGGACACCAAAAAGTATTTATTCTAAACTTTGTCACATGAATACCGATTGGTCAAAATGGCATATTTTTTTTGGTGATGAAAGATGTTTACCCTCGGATCATCCAGAAAGAAATAGTGTTATGGCTAGAGAGTGTTTATTAAGTAAGGCTCCAATACCCCATGAACAGGTTCATTTTATTGATGGTGAAAAAGGAAATATCGTTGCAGCGAATCATTACGACAGCATGCTAAATGAGGTTGGAGATTTTGATTTAGTACTTTTAGGGTTTGGTGAAGACGGACATACCGCAAGTCTTTTTCCTGGTCATGACTGGGATAATTCGAAAAATGCTGTTGCAATTTTTGATGCACCAAAACCTCCTTCAGAGCGCGTTTCAATAACATCTTCAAGACTTAGTCGAAGCAAGAATACTTTGTTTCTAATAACTGGTAAAAATAAGGTTGATGCATTCGTCCAATGGCAGAAAAAAATTGACCTACCTGCTTCTAATATTTCTGCTATAGATGAGCTAAAAATATATACTTTTGATGTAATCTAGCTTTTCTGGATAACAATTTTTGGAAATTTATTACTGCTATCCTCATTAAGAGCTGCAATTTTTAGCGATGTTTTTATAGCTATTGCCGAATAGATTGCAGTTATTTTCTCATGTTTTCCACTAACAACTGTGGGTATGCCGTTATCCAGCTGTTCTCTGATAGAAATATCTAATGGCAGACTTCCCAGTAAGTCAACATGATAGTCCTCGGACATTTGCAATCCTCCTCCCTCACCAAAAATATGCTCCTCATGTCCGCAGTTACTGCATATATGTGTCGACATATTTTCTACAATACCAATAATAGGCACGTTTACTTTTTCAAACATTTTAAGCCCTTTTCTTGCATCTAAAAGAGCGATATCCTGTGGAGTAGTAACGATAATTGCCCCGGTAACTGGTATTTTTTGAGCTAACGTTAACTGTACATCTCCTGTTCCTGGAGGAAGATCGATAATAAGGTAATCAAGATTATCCCAGTTAGTTTCTTTTAGTAATTGCTCAAGTGTGCTGGTCACCATAGGGCCTCGCCACACCATAGGCGTTTCCTGATCAACCAAAAAGCCAATCGACATAACTTGAACTCCATGAGCAAGAAGTGGCTCCATTGACTTACCATCCTTGCTAGCAGGCTTTTCATTGCTTATACCAAGCATTTTTGGCTGGCTTGGCCCATAGATATCTGCATCTAAAATACCGACGCGAGCTCCTTCTAAGGATAATGCAAGACCTAGATTAACGGCAGTTGTTGACTTACCAACGCCACCCTTTCCAGAAGCAATTGCAATAATATTCTTTACACCTTTTAAGGGTGATAGACCTTGCTGAACTAAATGACTTTTGACATTAAAGCTTAGCAAAACATTAGTTTTTACAGGGGTTAGTAGGGCAATTTTTTCTTGAATGATATTTTTTATCACCGATACTTGTTTTGCAGCGGAAAAATTTAATTCTATTTTGATCTCGATTTCTGACTCATCCACAGTAATTTTTTTTATACTTTTTTCTTTAATAAAGGATATGTCAGTCCCAGGAAACTTGGTGTTTACTAATTCGTCCGTAATTTTTTTTTCAATATTCATTTAATTTTCTTTCGTTAAAATAAATTTATAACTCGTGGGAATGCTCTTACTTATTTGTTAAAATAACATACGATTTTAAACTGTCACCTCATAAGATATTAACAATTATGCGTAAAATTCTTGCAACATCGGCTTTGCCTTATGCAAACGGTAGTATACACCTTGGACATCTTGTAGAATATATTCAAACTGATATATGGGTGAGGTATCAACGTCTTGCTGGCAATGAAATTCATTATATTTGTGCAGATGATACTCATGGAACCCCTATTATGCTTAGAGCTGAGAAGGAAGGTATATCCCCTGAGCAGCTTGTTGAAAAAGTCCACAAGGAACATAGCGCTGATTTTTCTGAATTTAATATTTCTTTTGATAATTTCTATTCTACTAATTCAATAGAAAATAAGAATTTATCTGAAGCTCTTTATAACTCCTTAGTTGTAAATAATAAAATTGAAGCAAAGGAAATAGAACAATTTTATGATGATGAAAAAAATATGTTTTTACCCGACAGATTTATCAAAGGTACATGCCCAAAATGCAAAGCTAATGACCAATACGGAGACTCCTGTGAATCGTGCGGAACAACATACAGCCCAACTGACTTAATTGATGCGTACTCGGTTTTAACAGGATCAAAACCTATTAAGAAAAAAACTGAACATTATTTTTTCAAGCTCTCTGAGTGTGAGGAATTTTTATCTAAATGGACAAAATCTGACACCCTACAAAAAGAAGCTTCAAATAAATTACAAGAATGGTTCAAATCTGGTTTAGTCGATTGGGATATTTCTAGAGACGCACCTTATTTCGGCTTTGCAATACCTGGGGCTCCGGGTAAGTTTTTTTATGTTTGGCTTGATGCCCCAATAGGGTATATGTCAAGCTTTAAAAACTATGCCGATAAGAATAACTTATCTTACGATGAATTCTGGAGTGATGGTTCAAAAACCGAATTAGTACACTTTATTGGAAAAGACATACTATATTTTCATGCGTTATTCTGGCCTGCAATTTTAAAGTATTCAGGACACAGAACACCTACTAAAGTTTTTGCTCACGGCTTTCTTACTGTTAATGGTGAAAAAATGTCAAAATCAAGAGGTACATTTATTACTGCACGAAGCTATATTGATGCATTTAAAACTCCTGATTACCTAAGGTATTATTATTTTTCCAAACTAAATGATTCTATGGGTGACATCGACCTTAACTTAGATGATTTTATTGTTAAGGTGAATAGTGACTTAGTCGGTAAGCTTGTTAATATTCCAAGTAGAACGTCAGGATTTGTTACTAAGTTTTTTGACAATAAAATTATGCTTACAGATGAATTCAATGAAATTGAATCTCAAGATCTTGTAAAGGCAATTATGATGTCTAAAGAAGAGATAATGGAATTGTTTGAGGCAAGACAGTTTAGTAAAATTTGTCGATTACTTATCACTCATATCGAATCGGTAAATGAATTTGTAAACAATAAAGAGCCTTGGGTTTTGGCAAAGGATGATTCCAATCACATTGTTAACTCTTACTTTCATGAGGTTTGTTCGGCAGCCCTTCAATCTTTTAGGCTTTTAAGCATATATCTTTCTCCGATCATGCCTGAACTTACACATAAGGTTGCATTATTTTTTAATGAAGATAATTTTCTCTCTATAGAAAAGCTTACGGCTCAGGTTGCAACTATTAATAAATATGAACACCTGCTGAAGAGGGTCGAGCAGAAGGATGTCGATGCTATGATTCAGTCGAATATAGACAATTAGTCACCGAGAATTTTTTTTCTAATCATTTTTAAGGCTGCATTTGGATCCTTGGATTGAGTTACCGGTCTTCCAATAACAAGCATTGTTGAACCTAATGCTACCGCTTCTTCAGGAGTGGTGATTCTTTTCTGATCATCACTAGCTGAATCTAGCAATCGAATACCAGGAGTTACAAAGGTAAATGTAGAGGGGAGCAAGGATTTAAGAAATTTTAAGTCATTTGCTGAACATACAATGCCATCTAAGCCACAGCTAGCAACATTGTTTGCAAGATGAATAATTTCCTCACGCATATTTTTTTGCACACCCATTTCTTCTAGGTTTTTTTGATCGTGACTTGTTAGTAATGTTACCGCGATAAGTAACGGTTTATGGGATGAGAGAGCTAGCCCTTCCTTTGCAGCAATCATCATTTCAGATCCGCCAAGGGCATGAACATTTACCATATAAACACCTAGTGCTGCAGCACTTTGGCAGGATTTTTTTACTGTATTTGGTATATCGTGATACTTAAGGTCTAGAAAGACTTCAAAGCCTTTTTTTTGAGCATACTCTACAATCTTTGGACCTACGGCTGTAAATAATTCCTTACCAATCTTCACGCCACAGAGCTTGGGAGATAAATGATCGATTATTTGGCGAGCAGAGACCTCGTCTGCATAATCCAATGCTACAAAAATTCTAACTTCCTTAGTCATTAAGATGTTTCATCCAAGGCAATATCCCTCGGCTCGGATGGAAGTGATTCCCAGCCATTGCATGCAGGGCATTGCCAGTGAAATTGCTTAGCTTTAAATCCACATATGTTACAAACGTAGAACCTTCGAATACTAATAGTATTTTTAATGGTTTGTTGTATTAGTTCAATATTGTCTATTTGTGTATTTTTGTTCATCGCTAATGCTTGAAATAACTGGTCCAAGGCTAGCAAGCTTGGTCGTTGAATCAGTTCGTTTCTCGCTATTTTTTCTGCACTTCCTGGCCCTTCATTTGAAATCACGGCTTCATACAATACATTTAGCAGCGTTCTCAAATTATATAAATCATAATATCTCGATAAGATGGACAGGCCATCATTGATTTTACCTTCAGCTTGGTAGGCCTTTATAATTTTAGAGGCAACCAACCCAAGGTATTCTGGTTTTTGATATTCAATTTTTCGCCAATAAGAAATAGCTTCATCAATCATCCCCTGACTTTCACGGACATCCCCAAGCAAAATATTAGCCCTCACACAGTTTTTATGCTCTTCTATCGCCTGCAAAAGAAATTTACTACCGTCACTATATTTTTTAGAGATAATCATAGAAACAGCCATTTCACAATAATAATGACTTATCTCTTTCCTAAAAGACACTCCAGATATCTTTTCAAGTTGAGAAGCCATTTTAACGGCCTTTTCCCAATCCCTCTCTTTGACATAAATTTCAAGAAGGGTATTGAGTTTAAATTGCTCATAATTATCCTTTGTCAAACTTAACAGTAATTCTTCTGACCTATCATAAAGTCCTGCTTTGAAATAATCTTGAGCTAACTCAGCTTTAACCGATTCCTGTTGGTCAACATTCATCTCTCTGTTTTCAAGTAGGTCAAGATGTAGGCTGATAGCCTTATCTATTTGCCCGGTTCTTCGTAAAAGGCTTCCTAAAGCAAAATGAATTTCCATCGAATTGTCATTAGCTTTTACTGCTTCAGAAAATGACTCAGTTGCTTTCTCATATTGATTGGTTATAAGGTAGTGGATACCCTTGAAATAGGCTGCTGGGAAGTCTGTGCTTTCAGATATAATTTGCTTAATATCAATTCTAGCCGCAATCCATCCCAACCCAAAGAAAAAGGGTATTACGAGTAACCACCAAAATTCAAATTCAACCATAAATGTAGATTACTTTATAAATTAAAAAAAAAGCATATTTTTTAAAAAATATGCTTTTATTGTTTCTTTCATTTCCTTTACTTATCAACTCTGACCCTCAATTCTTTTCCTGCTTTGAAGTGAGGAACAAATTTTTCTGGTACATGGACTTGAGCGCCTGATTTAGGATTTCTTCCCATTCGTGAAGGTCTAAAATTAAGACTAAAACTACCAAATCCTCTTATCTCTATTCTATCTTTATTAATCAGAGATGCAGACATCGAGTCAAGTATAGCTTTAACTGATAGCTCCGCATCTTTATGGACTAGCTGCGAGAATCGGCTGGCCAGTATATTGATTAATTTAGATTTAGTCATACTACTTTCTTATTTTTTATCATCAAGTTTTGCTTTTAGTAGAGCACCAAGATTGGTTGTTCCACCATCAGTTACCTCAGGCTCAGATTTTTTTGCAGCAGATTTTTTAGCTTTTGGAGCTTTTTCTTCCGCTGTATTATCTGATTTTTCTGAAGTTTCTGGGTTTGGATTCTCTGTTAGCTGTTTAATGCCCAGAGAAATTCTCTCTTTATCCACATCAATAGAAATGATAATCGCTTCTAATTCATCGGCTTTTTTATATTTTTTAACAGCCTCTTCACCACTATCAGTCCATGAAATATCTGAGAGGTGAATTAAGCCATCGATTTCCCCAGGTAAACCAATAAAGATACCAAAATCTGTAATTGATTTAATTTTTCCGGTTATTTTGTCATCTACTTTATGGTTAGCTGAAAAATCTTCCCACGGGTTTGCTTGGCATTGCTTCATTCCTAATGACAACCTTCTTCTGTCTTCATCTATCTCAAGAATCATAACTTCAACTTCATCACCTAATTGGACAGCTTTTGTCGGATGAATATTTTTGTTTGTCCAATCCATTTCTGATACATGAACCAAGCCTTCGATTCCTGTTTCAATCTCTATAAATGCTCCGTAATCTGTTAGGTTTGAAACCTTACCGAATAGTTTTGTTTTAACTGGATATCTTCTTCCTAAACCAACCCATGGGTCATCATCAAGTTGTTTTAATCCTAGGGACACTCTATTTTTTTCCTGATCAAATTTTAGGACTCTGGCTTCAATTTCGTCACCAACATTTAAAATTTCTGAAGGATGCTTTATACGCTTCCATGCTAGATCAGTTATGTGAAGCAAACCATCAATACCACCTAAATCAACAAATGCTCCGTAATCAGTAATATTCTTAATTATGCCTTTAACATTAGCACCCTCTACAATAGATTCTAGTACGGATTCCCTATCTGTTCCTGATTGTTCTTCCATTACAGCTTTTCTAGAAACAACTACATTATTTCTCTTCTTGTCTATTTTGATAACCTTAAGTTCGCATTCTTTATTCTCAAATGGCGTGGTGTCTTTTACAGGTCTTATGTCAACTAATGATCCTGGAAGGAATGCCATTATGCCGTTAACAGTCACTCTTAGACCACCTTTAACCCGACTACTTACAAATCCATTAACAATTCTTCCTTCTTCCATGGCCTCTTCTAGGTCAATCCATGCTTGAAGTTTTTTCGCTTTATCTCTTGATAAGATTGTTGATCCATAACCATCTTCTAACTTCTCAATAGCTACTTTTACCAAATCACCAACAGCAACTTCAATATCGCCACTGTCACTCAGAAATTCCTCTGTTTTAATAACGCTTTCTGATTTTAGTCCAGCATTTACGATTACAAAATCATTTTCAACTGAAATAACTTCGGCTGTAATGACTTCACCTTGACGCATTTCTTTCAAAGACATACTTTCTTCAAATAATGCTTCAAAACTTTCTGGATCTAACTTTTCTACTTTTTCTGTGGTTGCCATGAAATATAATTAACCTTAATTTGTTTAATCCCAACTAGCGATGGGGTGATTTATAAATGCTAATGATTAGTGCCATTAGCGCTTTTATTTTTTAATGCTTATCTTTGAGGAGTAAGATAATCTTATCTACAGTTTGATCAATGCTCAGATCGTCTGAATTTAATACATTAGCCGTTTTTGCTACTAACAGGGGAGAATAAAGCCTTTCCATGTCCTGTCTATCCCTTGCTTTTATTTCCTCAGCAAGGTCCGTGATATTAGCATCAATTCCTTTTGATATCAACTGTTTATATCTTCTTTTCGCCCTTTCTTTTGGGCTCGCATCTAGATAAATCTTAAGGTCGGCATTTGGAAAAACCACCGTGGTCATATCCCGACCTTCGGCAACAAGTCCACGACCATAAAAAAAGCCTCGCTGAAGCTCTAATATTTGTTTTCTAACCTCAATATGTTGCGCAATTTTGGAAGCTATTTTTCCAACTTCTTGCGCTCTTATTTCTTTCGAGACTTCTATACCGTTTAAAAAGGCTTGCCCATCAATAAACTTGATATCTACGTCGCTTAGATGCCTAGTAATTAACCTAGCGTCGTCTTGATTAATATTGGCTTTTGAGCTGCTCAAGGCAATTAATCGATATATAGCACCTGAATCTAAATAATTTAAATCCAGTTTTTGGCTTAGAATCTTTGCTACAGTACCTTTTCCAGAGCCGGCAGGGCCATCAATAGCGATCAGAAAAGGCAGTTTTAACATCTCCTTATTAAACACTTTCAAAGTCCTTGAAGAAATTAGGATACGTCTTGTTTACGCATTCCGGATTATTAATAATGATATTTTGCTGGGACAATGAGACTAAAGAAAAGCACATTGCCATTCGGTGGTCATCATAGGTGTTAATAGCAATATTATTATTAATTTTTGGGGGAGGGGTGATACTTATTGAGTTATTTGTTGAATGAACAACAGCCCCTAACTTTTTAAGCTCATTACTCATCGCCTCAATGCGGTCCGTTTCTTTAACTTTCCAGCTAGCTATGTTTATTAGTTTAGTTGTACCGATGCAAAATAATGCCATTGTTGCTAGCGTCATAGCAGCGTCCGGAATCATTTTACAATCTACTTCAAGCCCTCTTAACGCATTTGCTTTTTCTACAACTATAGATTTGTCTTTGTAAGTAACTTTGGCTCCCATATTACTTATAACATCAAGAAAACTGAGGTCGCCCTGAATACTATCTTTGTTTATACCATGTACCTCTATTTTTCCTGCAATAGCTGCTGCGCCAAAAAAATATGAAGCAGAAGATGCATCACCCTCAACCCATACTTCATCAGGGCTGCGATACGGGGATATCGCCTTAAGGTCAAACTCACTCCAATTCTTGTTATTAAACGTAACTCCAAACTTTTCTAAAAGCTTGAGGGTGATATTAATATAGGGCTTAGAAATTAACTCTCCATCCAAATTAATCGAGAGGGGCTGATTGAGCAAAGGGGCTGACATTAGTATTGAGGTAAGAAATTGGCTTGATACATTGCCCTTGATTGAAATTTTGTTGATAGATTTTTTGGTTATAGGGAGAATTTCTAAGGGTGGAAACCCATCATTTTTCAGATAATTTATCCTTGCCCCAAGCTGTTTAAGTGCGTCAACTAAGTCTTTGATGGGCCGCTCATGCATCCTATCGACCCCAGTAAGCTTGTAATGACCTTCCATCATAGATAAGGCTGCAGTGAGTGGACGAAAGGCAGTGCCAGCATTCCCTAAAAAAAGCTCACAATACTTGTTGGGAAATGACCCGTTTGTGCCATGAACCATAATTTCACTACCTTTTTTTTCTATCACTACGCCTAACTTTTCAAGGGCTTCTAACATGAAGTGTGTATCATCGGATTGAAGGTAGTTCCTAATAAGTGTTTGCTTGTTCGACAAGCTAGATAACAATATCACCCGATTAGTTATACTCTTTGAACCTGGTAAGGTAATGCTCCCGTTAATTCCAGTCCGGCTTTTTAAGATGTAGGGGGTCACTTTTTGCTTTCTATCCATTCTGATCTTGTGGTGCTGGCCTCAGAAAGATAATCGTTCAATTCATCTGTTTGTTTCTCATCAATCAATCTTATAAGCCTAACAATTTCTTTTTGATAAAGTTTCAAATCACTAACCACTGCTTTTTTGTTTGCAAGCGAAATATCTCTCCAAACCTCAGGGGAGCTTGCAGCAATTCTTGAAAAGTCTCGAAATCCGCTGGCGGCAAACTCTAGCAATTGATCTTTTGATTTTTTATTGTTAATTAAGTTAACTAAAGCAAAAGCTAGGAGGTGAGGAAGATGGCTTACGGTAGAAAATATTTCATCATGTTGAGAAGGGTTCATTGTTGAGACAATCCCACCCATGCTCACCCAAAACTTCTCAAGCAATTCTATCTGCTGTTTGTTGGTTTTTTCGTGTGGGGTGATAACGATATTTTTACCCTCAAATAAATGAGCATCAGCGGCCTCAGGCCCATGCTTTTCAGATCCTGCAATCGGATGTGAACCTATGAACTGGTTAAATTTCTCGCCAAGAATTTCTTTAGCATCTAACATAACATTAGACTTTGTGCTTCCAACATCAGTTATCAGGCAATCCACAGGGAGATAAGGATGAATATTTTTTAGAATACTTCTTGTCTGCGCAACTGGGGCTGCAATTACAATTAGATCTGCAGAACTTATTGCTTCTCCAATATTTTTAGCCACCTCATCCAGCATGCCGTTTTTAACAAAGCTATCAAGAGGTCTGCCTTTATCCCGACCCATGCCGACGACTCTATCAAATATAGTGTCTTTTTTTACTTTTAGCGCAATAGAGCCACCTATCAAACCTACACCAAAAATTAATAAATTTTTCATTTCACACATTCTATTTTAAAAGAAAATTGTATCACGCAACTAGCTGGAAGCCTCTTGCCATAAATCATTAATCAAAAGCTCATAAGGTTTAAAATTAATCTTATAAGCCATTTTTAAACTTTGCTTAATCCAATAACCAAGATACAGGTATGGAATTTTTTTATTTAGACAATAATTTAGCAACCACAAGATAGAAAAGGTCCCCAGACTGTATTTGGTGTTATTGCAGTCATAAAATGTATAAACTGCCGATAGTCCATTTTTTAATTCATCAATGATAGTTACCATCACGAGCTGACCGTCATCCCTAAATTCAATTAGCTTGCTTTGCATATTACTTTTAATTAAAAAATCATGGTAATCACCAATATCGTCTTCCTGGCTACTGTTAGTTCGATGGCGTTTATTCTGATAATTTATATAAAGCTCATAATGCTCATCTGAAAATTCTAATGGGAGTATTCGAGCCGTGATATGAGAATGTATTTTTTTTACTCTTTTTTGAGAGCGGCTTATTAAAAAAGATGCGGTCGATAACCTTATAGGAATACATGCTTGACATTCGCCACAATGAGGCTTGTAAACATACTGCCCACTTCTCCTAAAGCCTTTATGAATAAGGTTGCTGTAAATATCTGAGCCAATGGTTTTGTAGGGGGTTGCCACCATTGACTGGGCGCTACGATGTTTAATATAGCCACAACTATATTTTGTGGTTATATAGAATTGAACGGAGTTTAATCCTTTGCTATCAGGGTGTTTCATATTTAACGCTTAATTATACATTTATAGCAATTCTAACTGAATTGTCTCTGAGTTTAGTAAAGAGATAGTAGTTTGCTGATATGATTCTATTCGTTACAAATAAATTTGAGAAATCTAGCTAATGCCTTTATCTAAATTGCTATATTTGCTTGTTCTAGTGACGCTAACCTTGCCGGTCCAAGCAAGCGAACAATCAGTTTACTGGGAGATAACATCACCAACAGGAATAACCCATTTCCTTTTCGGGACCATTCATACAGATGACAACAGGGTTTCTGAATTTCATCCCGAAGTTCTAAGGGGCCTAAAGTCTTCTAATACCTTTTTAATGGAGACTGATGAGATTCAAGACCGTAGCGTCTTGTTTGGAAACAAGTCTTTTTATGAAAAATTCCTAGATGAAGATGATATAGACCGGGTTAAAGAGCTCGCATACTTCCATACCATTCCCCTAGAAACTATCTTAAAGATGAAGCCTTGGCTGGTGGCTATTATTTTTAATTCACCAAGACCAATCACACCCTTTAATCAAGATAATTTGTTGAAGCGTAAGGCTGAAGATTCATTGATGGTTGTTCAGGGCCTAGAGACAGTCCCAGAACATTTTGGCGTTTTGGATACTTTTCATATAGACGAGCAGATTGAAATGCTGAAAACTGTTTTAAATAGAAATAGTGATATTAAAGAAAAAGATTATGAGGTTCTAATGAGTGCCTACTTAACCTTCAATCCTGAAACAATCCTGCATACTGATGAATTAATCACAAGCAATCTCGTTTCAGAGAAAATGTGGGAAAAAATGAAAGAAAAGTTGATATATGCGCGTAACCAATTATTTTTTGACAGAATCATGGACTTAGCGAATGGCAATAATTTATTTATTGCGGTTGGCGCTTCTCATTTGGGGGGTGGTAACGGGTTACTAAATCTTTTCAGGGAGGCTGGATACAGATTAAAACCTCTCCCACCTTTGGCCCAATAAAGATGAGCTCATTAGTTATAAAATCTAGAAATAGCACTGTGTTTAAAAAATTTAAGAAGCTCTATAGCACCAAAGGCTTTAGGTTTGAAGAAGGTAAAACGATTTTAGATGGCCCCCATTTAATTAATACGTGCCACGAAAGTGGGAGAAAGGTAGAGGAATTTATAGTGGACGCATCAGTTCAAACTGATGAGAATAAAAAATTACTTGCTAATCATCCTGAGAAAAAAATACATGTTTTAAGTCATGAGCTATTTTGCGCTATTTCAGATCTTCATTCCGTCACTGGCTTAATGGCCATTATTGACATACCAAAATTTTCGCCTTACAAAAATGATAATGGCTTTCATTTGCTACTAGATGATATTCAAGACCCAGGAAATCTTGGTGCCATTCTAAGAACCCATGCTGCCGCTGGTAATAAGCTTGTATTTCTTTCCAAGGGCTGTTGTGACCTTTGGTCTCCAAAAGTCATACGAGGGAGTCAGGGCGCTCAATTTGTCTTAACTTGCTATCAGCAACAAGACTTAGCTTCATTGATAGACGGATTTAACTTTTCAACTTTTTGTCTGGGTATGAAGGGCGAGTCAGTATTAAGAAGGAAGCTCGAAAAGAACGTTGCTTTTGTTTTAGGCAACGAGGGGAGGGGCATAAACCCAATGCTATTAGAAAAATCAGATCAAATGCTATCAATCCCAATGACAAATAAAATTGAGTCGTTAAATGTTGGGGTTGCGGCTAGCATAATTATTTATGAATATGCCCGTCAATTTCTTTTTCAGAACAGCGCATAACTCTCTTTGCCGACCAATTGATGATGGCTTGACTAATGATTTCATCAATATTCATTATGAGCTCATAGTCCTTTGTTGGTTGACCTAAAAAAGTTAAAGCATTAATCCAAACTAATCTTTCACAATTCTGAATGGAAGCACTATCACCATAACCTTTACTCAGCTTCCTCCCCTTTAAAGTTACAATTGGTATGTGGCTGCTTTTAGGAAAATTAAATCCCATGACCTCGTGTAAATAGTATTGCCGCGGAAGCGAGTTAAGCAGGTCATAACCCCTTACGATGTGAGTTATATTATCCAGATGATTGTCTACAGCGACTGAAAGTTGATAGGAAAAAATATTATCGGATCTTTTGACTATAAAGTCTCCAATTTCGCTGGAAAGATTCTGTGATATTGCTCCTTGAATATCATCGGCAATAGAAATAGTTTTATCTACCACCCTTATTCTTAATGACGCGCCTTGCTCTTCCTTATAATATTTTTCTCGACAAGTTCCATTGTAAATAGAACCATCAGCCCCGGTTGCTGAAGAGCCGTTGACAGTTTTTCTTGTGCATCTGCAATTATAAAGTAAACCCTTTTCTTTTAAATCGTTGACGTATGATTGGTAATGCTCTTTTCGTTCGCTTTGATGAATGACATCACCGTCCCAAATGAGCCCAAGCTTTTCAAGGCTGTTTAAAATTTGTAATTCTGCCCCCTTACGAATTCTCGGCTGATCAATATCATCAATTTTAACAAGCCACTTCCCTTGGTTTGACTTTGCATCCAAAAAGCTAGCAATTGCAGTAACAATGGATCCAAAATGAAGTGGGCCAGAGGGGGTGGGTGCAAATCTTCCTACGTACATAATTATTTTATTGCGGATATGGCGGTATATGCCAACCAATAATTTTTTTACCAACCAATGTTAGTTGGCAATGGATTCGGTTTTCATTGTTTGAGCTCACATAGAAAAAATAAATACGCTCTAGGGACGGCCAGTTGTCAGTCGTTCGAACGATCCTTATTTTACTGCAATGAACCGTATCATCTAGAAGCTGAAGACTAAATTCATTAGCTAATTTATTACCATGCTTAACTGCTTCCTCTCTTTTAGATATAGAGTCCAACCAAAAAAGTACTAAACCGGTAACCAGGATAAGAAAAATAATATCAAGCATTTGAGTATCTTAAATTTCTTTAGGCTAAAAAGACAGCTTTAAGTTTTTACCCAAATCTCAAATATGCACCAATACAATGCAAATTATTATTAATTATTGGAAAAATTAATTATGTTCTCTTTTTTGGTGCACATTTTTAGATACTTCATTTAAAATATGTGCAAATTAATTTATCGTTTTTATAGGATTTGAAAATGGAAAGCTTAGTAAATCAAAGTAATGTTTTATTTATTTTGCTGGGAGCTATTATGGTCCTAGCTATGCATGCAGGCTTTGCATTCCTCGAGGTGGGAACGGTGCGTGAAAAAAATCAAGTAAACGCATTGGCAAAGATTATGGCTGATTTTTCAGTTTCGACAATTGCCTATTTTTTTATAGGTTATAGCATCGCTTACGGGGTTGATTTTTACGGTGCCGCGACTGCACTCAGTGACAAGAGCGCGTACGAGTTAGTAAAATTTTTCTTTCTTTTGACTTTTGCTGCAGCAATTCCTGCAATTATTTCTGGAGGTATCGCAGAAAGAGCTAAGTTCAATCCTCAATTAATTGCTTCATTTATTTTGGTTGGTTTTTTATACCCTCTGTTTGAGGGCGCTGTATGGAATGGAAATTATGGTTACCAAGAATTCTTAACTAATCAGTTTGGTGCACCTTTTAATGATTTTGCAGGCTCGGTTGTTGTTCATGCTATGGGTGGTTGGATTGCTCTTACAGCAGTATTAATTCTTGGTGCACGTCATGGCAGGTATACAAAAGATGGAAAACTAAATGCATTTGCTCCCTCTAGTATCCCGTTCCTAGCGCTTGGATCATGGATTTTAACAGTCGGTTGGTTTGGTTTTAACGTAATGTCTGCTCAAACACTTGAGGGAGTTACTGGGCTTGTTGCAGTTAATTCATTAATGGCTATGGTTGGGGGTACATTATCATCATTGGTGATTGGTAAAAATGACCCAGGATTTTTATATAATGGACCTTTAGCAGGCCTTGTCGCCGTATGTGCAGGTTCTAATTTATTCCATCCTCTAGGCGCGCTGGCTGTTGGACTAGTCGCTGGTGGCTTATTTGTCTGGACATTTTCACTTACACAGAATAAATGGAAGATTGATGATGTGTTGGGTGTATGGCCATTGCATGGTATTTGTGGAGCATGGGGTGGAATTGCAGCAGGTATTTTTGGTTTAGAAATGTTTGGAGGTTTAGGGGGCGTAACTTTTATGTCACAACTTGCTGGAACAATTACTGGTGTCATTGTAGCTCTTGTTGGTGGGTTTATAATTTACGGTCTTATTCATAAAGCTTTTAATATAAGGCTGTCCCAAGAAGAAGAGTTTAATGGTGCAGATATCTCTATTCATAAAGTGAACTCTGTTTCATCAGATTAATTCAAATGTGTAAATGAAGAAACTGACATGCTAAAATCTTAGCATGTCAAAAATTCATGTAATCATCCCGGCCGCTGGAAGTGGTTCTAGAACAGGCCAAGAAACGCCAAAACAATTTGCACGAATTGGAAATAAAACTATCATTGAATACATCGAGGGAATATTTTCTAGGGTGCATCTTATTGATTCTATATCCATAGCACTTCACCCAAATGAAAAATTTATTTCTTCTGGGAACTTTCAGTTTTCTAAAAAAACTAATATTCTTTATTGTGGAGGAGAGAGCCGCGCTCAAACCGTACTTAACACTTTATTTGAAATTGGTGAAGGTAAGGATGATGACTGGATATTGGTTCATGATGCGGCACGAATAGGAATAACGGAATCGATTGTCAATAAATTTATCATGGAGATATCTGTAGACAAGGTTGGTGGAATCGTCGCTTTCCCTGTTCCAGATACTGTGAAAAGAGTGAATAAACGCTTAGAAGTAATTACCACTGAAGAAAGAGAATTTCTATGGCTAGCTCAGACCCCACAAATGTTTAAGTGCAATGTTTTAAAAAAAGCTATCCAAAGTTTTAATGGCTGCCCAACAGATGAGGCCGAGGCAATTGAAGCTACCGGACTTAAACCTAAAATTTTTAAAGGTAGCGCATTAAATTTTAAAATTACCTACCCAGAAGATTTGTTGAGAGCTCAAAGCGCTATACAACTTATAAATCAAGGGATTATATGATCAGAATAGGTCAAGGTTTTGACGTTCATCGGCTGGTTTTAGGAAGGTCTTGTATTATAGGTGGAGTTAGGATTGAGCATACTCATGGACTTGACGGCCATTCTGACGCCGATGTCTTGCTTCATGCGATTTGTGATGCATTATTGGGTGCTATTGGAAAAGGGGATATCGGGCAACATTTTCCTGACAACGATCCTAGCATTAAGGGAATTGATTCTAGAGACATTCTTAGGTCAGTTATTGCAATACTCCAAAAAGAGGCATTTACTATTATAAATATAGATTGCACTGTCATTTGTGAACTACCAAAAATCAGCCCACATACCCAAAAGATGATTGAAAACATTTCACAAGACTGTGGTTGTGCAAGATCGCAAATTAATATTAAAGCTACCACCACAGAAAAAATGGGTGCATTAGGAAGGGGGGAGGGAATAGCAGCTCAGGCAGTCTGTACCGTAACGCCTATTTAATTACCGCTCTTTAAAAGAACGATAACAACACCGCTTCCGCCATCATGTTTTGGTGCTTCGGCAAAAGCTATAACCTCATCTTTTTGGCTTAACCAATTCCTAACTTTCTTTTTAAGAACTGGCTCTTTGTTAAAAGAGCCATATCCCTTGCCATGAATAATTCGAATACACCGAACCCCTTTTCTTTTGCATTCCTGGATAAATTCAACTACATACTCTTTAGCCTCTTCTGATACCAGTCCATGCAGATCAATTGATCCCTCTACGGTCCAATAACCTTTTTTTAATCTTTTGATAATATCGGGTGAGTGCCCAGATCTAAGAAAAGAGTTATTTTCATCTGATTCTATCTCGGGAGTAATATATTCATCACTTAAGGACTCTAACAAGGCTTTACTTTCATCCTCAATAAACTTTCTTGGAATAGGTTTTGGCTTTGTTGGTGTTGAATGAATAGTTTTAGATTTAACCTTTAAAGGATTAACGTCTTTGACTGCATCAAGGAATGTGGCATCTTTATTTGCCATGGGCAGTTAGGTATCTTTCTGCATCTAGTGCGGCCATACATCCGGTGCCAGCACTAGTAACAGCTTGACGATAAATGTGATCTTGAACATCTCCTGCAGCAAAAATACCATCAACGCTCGTAGCAGTAAAGTTTCCATTACGACCACACTGCGTAATAATATAGCCATTTTCCATTTCTAACTGTCCTGCGAATATGTCTGTATTGGGTTTGTGTCCAATAGCAATAAAAACTCCTTGTAGACCAATCACTTTGGTTGTCCCATCCTGAGACGATTTGATTTTGATTCCAGTTACACCTTTCTCATCACCAATCACCTCATCTAATTCTTGAAACAATTCCAAAATAATTTTCCCTTCTTTCACTTTTTCATACACCTTATCCATCATTATTGCTTCTGCTCTAAACTCAGCTCGTCTATGAACTATGGTTACCTTGGAAGCTATATTTGATAAATACAAAGCCTCTTCAATCGCAGTATTTCCTCCACCAACAACTGCAACATCTTGATTTTTATAGAAAAAACCATCACATGTTGCACAAGCTGAAACACCTTTACCAAGGAATGCAGACTCACTCTCAATACCCAGGTACTTTGCTGAAGCTCCTGTTGAGATAATCAATGCGTCACATGTGTACTCGTCATTATCACCGAGCAACTTAAATGGCTTGTTTGATAGTTCGCAGGTATGAATATGATCAAATATTTGTTCTGTATTGAATCTTAATGCATGCTTTTCAAAACGGCTCATTAATTCCGGGCCCATAACACCATCAGCATCCGCCGGCCAGTTATCAACTTCAGTCGTTGTCATAAGCTGCCCCCCTTGGGCTATGCCAGTTATAAGGAGTGGTTTAAGGTTTGCCCGGGCCGCATAAACTGCTGCTGAGTAACCTGCTGGGCCTGAACCAAGAATAATAAGGGGTGCATGTTTGGACATATTAAGCTTTCTATAGGTTTAAATTCAATAATGGTTAATTTTAGTTGACCCTGCGCGATCAATCAAACGATAAAAGCATTATTTTTATAATATTCATCTCTAATCATATAAGTACGCAATTTTTAAAGGACATCCTGATATAATTTATTAAAATTTACCAGGCATTGAAAATACAAATTGTTAATAAATAAAAAATCAAAAAAAACAGGAAAAAAAATATCTTTAGTGAATAATGCACCGCGGATTTTAGCAAACCGAATATTTCGAGAGGCATCATGGTTCGTTTTATTGTTTATTGGGCTTTATATGACCTTGGCTCTTGGAGCGTACAACCCTAAAGATCCTTCATGGTCCAATGCAGTCGAGTCCGGAGTTGTGGTGACTAATTTAGCCGGAATTTTTGGAGCATATTTTTCTGATTTCACCCTCTATATTTTCGGTATGTCAGCATGGTGGTTAGTTTTTTTAAGCATTTACAGTATTTTTCTTATATACCCTAGAATAGAAAATGAAGACTACAGAACTAAGCATATTCTTCCCATTCATTACCTAGGTTTTTTTCTATTAATACTGTCTTCATCCTCATTTGAAGCTGGTCATATAGTTAGTATTAATGCAAGTTTACCTTCTGAGCAAGGTGGTATGCTCGGATCTACAACCATCGCATTATTAATTGAAAATATAGGCTATATCGGATCCTTAGTCTTTCTAATTGTCATGTTTGCTATAGGTTTTAGTTTATTTACTGGATGGTCATGGATCAATATCGCTGAGGGCATTGGAAATTTTTTATGCAATGTAGCAAGCAAACTAAACAACTATTATTATGACTGGCAGGACCGTCAACAAGGTAAAAAATTCGAGAAAGAAAGATCGGATTTTGTTCATACTGAGCGAAAAAAACTTGCAGAAAGATCACCATTATCTATATTAGAAGCTAAAACCGAAATAAAGGAAAGTGTTCGAGTTGTCAAAGAAAAGCAAATCAATCTTTTTGGGGACGGAGATTCAGAATTACCACCACTACACTTGCTTGATGAGCCTCCATTACAGAAAGAGACACAGTCATCTGAGACTATTGAATTTATTTCCAGGTTAATTGAAAAAAAATTACTTGACTTCGGTATTGAGGCAAAAGTAACTTCAGCTCAACCGGGCCCTGTTATTACTAGATATGAGTTTGAGCCGGCTCCTGGAGTCAAAGGCAGTCAAGTGACCAATTTATCAAAAGACCTTGCGAGAGCATTGTCCGTAGTAAGCGTAAGGGTTGTTGAGACTATCCCTGGAAAAACGTGCATGGGCCTAGAGATACCAAACTCACATCGGCAGATCGTTTACCTTTCTGAAATCATGAGCTCGAAAAATTTTGCTGACTCTTCCGCATTGCTGTCTTTGGTGCTTGGAAAAGATATCTCAGGTAAGCCTGAGGTAGCTGATATTGCAAGAATGCCTCATTTGCTCATCGCAGGCACAACAGGGTCAGGAAAGTCTGTGGCAATCAATGCGTTGGTTTTGAGTCTGCTTTATAAAGCTAAAGCAGATGAAGTTCGTATGATATTGATAGATCCAAAAATGTTGGAGCTTTCTGTGTATGAAGGTATCCCTCATTTATTAACTCCTGTAGTTACGGATATGAGTCAGGCAGGACATGCTCTTAATTGGGCGGTAGCTGAAATGGAACGAAGGTATAAATTGATGGCCACATTTGGAGTGCGAAATTTAGCGGGATACAATCAAAAATTCAAAGAGGCATATGAAAAAGGATCTCCCTTAACCAACCCATTCAGCCTTAATCCAGAAGACCCAGAGCCGCTAGAAGCAATGCCACAAATAGTCATAGTCATAGATGAGTTAGCAGACTTGATGATGGTTATGGGTAAAAAGATTGAAGAATTAATTGCCCGATTAGCTCAAAAGGCAAGAGCTTCCGGCATCCATCTTGTACTAGCAACCCAGAGACCATCGGTGGATGTAATAACTGGACTTATAAAAGCTAATATTCCAGCTCGTATCGCATTTCAGGTGTCAAGCAAGATAGACTCAAGGACAATATTGGATCAAATGGGAGCTGAAACCCTTTTAGGAAAGGGAGATATGCTTTACATGCCACCAGGAACTGGTTACCCAGTTAGGATTCATGGTGCATTTGTTTCAGACGAAGAAGTTCATAAGGTTGTAAAGTTTTTAAAGGAAAAGGGTGAGCCGCGCTATGTGGAAGAAATTTTAAACCCAACAGATATTTCATTAATTGGCGGTGAAAGCGAAAGCCCATCGGGAGAAAAAGATCCCTTGTATGACGAGGCTGTTGAGATAGTCCTAAGAACAAGAAAGGCTTCCATATCATATGTTCAGAGGAATTTAAGGATTGGCTATAATCGTGCCGCTAGAATTATTGAGGATATGGAAAAAGCAGGTTTGGTCACACCAATGCAAAGCAATGGTAACCGCGAAATCATTCCAACAAATAATGATTAGGTTATTTCTTACAATCACTTTTTGTTTTTTTTCGCTTATATCGATAGCCAATGACGACCCAAGCTTCACTCAAATAGTGAATGAAATGAAGGCGGTCAAGGGTAATTTTTCCCAGCAAGTAATTGATCGGAAAGGGAATTTGGTACAAAAAATCAGCGGAGATTTCTTATTCAAAAAACCTAATTTTTTTAAATGGAATTACATTAACCCTATTCAAAGTCAGATCATCAGTGACGGTGAGCTTCTTTATCTTTATGATCCGGATTTAAAGCAAGTGGTAATTAGCCCATTAAAAAAATTAGGAGGTATTAGTCCAGCAATGCTTTTAGTTAGCTCTTCGGCCTCAAAATATTTCATTATCAATAGTGTAGAGCAAACAGGGTATAAAAATACTTTTGAGGCCATACCTAAAAACCTTCAGGAAGCATCATTTAGTAAAGTGTTAATACATTTTAACCGGGGTCTGTTATCTGAAATGCACATTATTGATAACTTTGATCATAAAACTCAGATTTATTTTGACAACATTGTGAATAATCACGTAATAAATGACGCTTCATTCCTTTTTAATATACCTGAGGGTGTTGATGTCATTAAAAATTAAATGAATGAGAAATTAACCAAACCACTTGCAGAAATACTAAGACCAAAAAAAGTAGATGACATTATTGGACAAATCGAACTGCTTGGAGAAGGACAATCACTAAAAGTCGCTATTGAAGGGAATAATCTTCCCTCTATGATTCTTTGGGGCCCTCCTGGAGTTGGTAAAACTTCTGTTGCAAATGTCATTTCAAACTGTGTAGATTCTGAGTTCCTATCAATCTCTGCAGTGCTGTCTGGAGTAAAAGAAATTAGAGAGGCAATTGAAAAAGCCCAATTCATGAAGGAGCACCAACAAAGAAATACCATCCTATTTGTTGATGAAGTCCATCGTTTTAATAAAAGCCAACAAGATGCTTTTTTGCCTCATATTGAGTCCGGTCTTATCACTTTTATCGGCGCAACAACAGAAAATCCATCCTTTGAAGTCAATTCGGCACTGTTAAGCAGGTGCCAGGTATATATTTTAAAAACTTTGAGCGGCCAGGAATTGCAATCAATCCTTGACAAGGCTTTAGAGCTTTACCCAGAAAGAAGCATCAATGAAACAGCGAGAGCTTTGGTGGTAAGTTACGCCGATGGTGACGCAAGAAAGTTGATTAATTTGGCTGAAATGCTACTAGCCTCCGATGCTAAGGACAACAAGGCTGGTATTGATGAAAATGATGTTAAGAGAATTGTTGCAGACAAGACTAGAAGGTTTGATAAAGGTGGCGATCAATTTTATGATCAAATTTCCGCTCTACATAAATCGGTAAGAGGTTCAAACCCTGACGCTTCTCTGTATTGGTTATTTAAGATGCTGGATGGTGGGGCAGACCCCTTGTATCTCGCAAGACGTATAATAAGAATTGCAATTGAGGATATTGGCCTGGCTGACCCTAGGGCTCAAACAATTGCATTAGAGGCATACCAGATTTATGAGCGACTAGGCTTTCCTGAGGCGGAGCTAGCTCTTTCTAATGCAGTTATCTACCTATCAATGGCTCCAAAAAGTAATAGTGCTTACCATGCATACAATACTGTTAAGGCATATATAGCTAATCAAGGTCACTTTAACGTACCCGTACATCTAAAAAATGCACCAACTAAGCTTATGGACGATCTTGGATTTGGTAAAAATTACAGATATGCTCATAATGAGGAACACGCTTATGCTGCGGGAGAAAAATATTTTCCAGACGAGGTAGAACCTGTAGAATTTTATAAACCAACAGACCGTGGATTAGAGAAGAAAATAAGTGAAAAAAAACTATTTTTAAAACAATTAGACCAACAACATAAAAAAAATAAGTCGGAATAGTCAAAATGATAGATATTAATGAATTAAGAAATGAAATAGATGGGGTAGATTTAAGATTAAGGTCCAGAGGCTTTGTATTTGACAAGGAATTGTTTGTTGAGCTGGAAAAGCAAAGAAAAGTCCACCAAATTAATGCTCAGGACCTACAAGAAAAAAGAAATGATATCTCCAAGAAAATAGGAATAGAAAAGTCCAAGGGAAATAATGCGGAGAAGTTAATGACTGATGTGGCCCAAATTAATGAGTCACTAAAAAATCAAAATAATGCTTTATATTCTATTCAAAATAAAATCCAAGACTATTTACTTAATGTCCCTAATCTTCCTCATAAATCTGTGCCACATGGGCTTAGTGAAGCGAGTAATATGGTTGTTAAGGAGGTTGGGGATAAAAAAATTTTTGATTTTGAGGTAAAAGATCATGTGGATTTAGGTCAGAGATTAGGCCTTGATTTTGATATGGGCAGCAAGCTATCAGGTTCTAGATTTGCGGTTATACGATCAAAGCTAGCCTTACTTCATAGGGCTCTGGGACAATTCATGCTCGATACCCACACTCAAGACCATGGCTATGAAGAATGTTACACACCTTATTTAGTGAACAATGAGTCACTTTTAGGAACTGGGCAGCTACCAAAGTTTGAAGAAGACCTTTTTATTACAAAAAAAGGTGGTAGTGAGGATAGCCTTTATTTAATTCCAACAGGCGAGGTGCCACTAACCAACTTTGTCCGCGACACAATTGTAGATAAAAATGATCTTCCAATGAAATTGACGGCGCTAACCCCATGTTTCAGGTCTGAAGCTGGATCATATGGTAAGGATACCAAAGGTATGATAAGGCAGCATCAATTTGATAAGGTCGAATTGGTCCAAATAACTCACCCAGACAAAAGCTATGAGGCCTTAGAGGAAATGCTGGGCCATGCAGAAAGTATCATGCAAAAACTTAATCTACCATACCGGGTAGTATCCTTATGTTCAGGTGATATGGGTTTTGGTGCTGCAAAAACTTTTGATATAGAAGTATGGGTTCCATCACAGAATTCCTACAGGGAAATCTCATCAGTTTCTAATTGTGAAGCTTTTCAGGCTAGAAGGCTTATGGCAAGATTTCGTGATGATGACAAGAAAAATAAATATCTACACACATTGAATGGCTCTGGTGTCGCAGTTGGTAGAGCAATGGTTGCAATTATGGAAAACTATCAATTGAAGAATGGTGATATTCAGGTCCCAGAAGTTCTAATTCCTTATATGGGCGGGGTAGAAGTTATCTCTTAAGTGTATTCAGAGGTAATTTTTTTTATCTGACCATTATCAGCAATTAAAGCTAGCTTACTTATGCCTAAAAATAACCCATGCTCAAATACACCTGGGATGCCTGCAATTTCCATTTCTAATTCTTTTAAGTTTGTGTAATTGAAATCGCAGTCCAAGACATAGTTTCCGTATGACGTTATTGCAAAAGCATTTTTGGTTAAATTTTCCCTCACCTCACATCCAGTTGCCAGTTTTTCAATAATATTTTTAGTTATTTTCCATGCAATTGGCGTTATTTCGATAGGAATTGGGTACTTTTCACCGATTTTAGATACCATTTTAGATTGATCGCTAATCACTATAAAGTTCTTGCTGGCTCTTGCTAAGATCTTCTCACGAATTAGATCGTAGCCTCTTCCTTTAAGCACCTCTAAATTTTCTGTGATTTCATCAGCACCATCAATATAGAGATCAATTTCGGTTATATTATCCATAGAAATATAATTCAAACCAACTGCATTAGCTTTTTCATGGCTTGCTGTTGAGCTTGCAACCACCTGAATATTAAGTGATTCACTAGAAATTTTTTTTGCTAAGCTTTCGATAAATATATTGGCCGTTGACCCAGTACCAAGCCCAACGACAGAATTATTTTTAACATAATCTAGCGCTGCATGCGCAACTAATTCTTTATCATTCATGTTTATCCGATTATTTTGTTCATTCATGTTTATAATACTTCCTTGATTTTAGATAGCAATCGATGTGAGCGTCTTTGGCAAAAGATATTTCAGAAAATGATTTCCATATTAATTCTAATACCTCTCAAAGCATCGAGATTGGTAGGATATTCTACGACTTCCTAAGTAAAAATGGCAAGTCGTTAAATATCTTTACTGCCAGTGTCTTCGACTCGATTAGGCTTAAGGAAGAGATTTCATGGTTTTATCCAAAGCTAAGGGTGAACCACTTCCCGGACTGGGAAACTCTTCCTTACGATCAGATATCTCCACACCCCGATCTTACGTCTGAGCGCCTGTTAACGCTCTACCAAATGACTCAAAAAGAATTTGATATCAATCTACTCCCATTAACGACGTCCCTCCATCTTTTGCCCCCACGGTCCTATATAGAAAAATTTAGTTTTAACTTTAAGACTGGACAGGATGTCGATATCCATTTATTTAAAAGTAGACTTGTTGACAATGGATACTTTTACGTAGAAAAAGTTATGAATCCAGGAGAGTTTGCAATGAGGGGAGGGATTGTTGATCTTTACCCTATGGGGTCTATAGTGCCTTACCGAATTGATTTTTTTGATAATGAAATTGATTCAATAAGAACTTTTGACGTAGATACACAGCGCAGTTTGTACCCTACAAACAAAATAAAATTACTCCCTGCAAGAGAGTGCCCTTTAGACGAATCTGGAGTAAGCACATTCAGAAATAATTATCGAGAAAGATTTGAAGGTGATTTATCTAAGGCAAAGCTTTATAAGAGTATTAGCAAGGGAATTCCTTTTGCAGGAATGGAATGGTACCTCCCTTTATTTTTTGGAGAAACTAACTCAATATTTGATTATATAGACCCAACTGATGCAGTCCTGCAGCTCGGCGATGTCTCTAAGGCGGCGAACGAATATTGGTCTGAAACAGAAAGCCGCTTCCGTTTATATGCATACGATGCTGAGAGACCAATACTAAACCCCAAAGACTTCCTTTTACAGCCTGATCTATTTTTTAAGACGATCAAGAATTATGAGGAGGTCAAGAAAACCAAAGGTTTCTTAAAAGCTGTTGATGATATTGCTATTGAAAGAAATACTTCGCCACCATTACAAAAGCTAATAAAGTTAATAGAAAAAAATCAAAGAAGGCTTTTAATTTGTTCGGAAGGTTTAGGTAGAAGAGAGTCGCTATCTGATTTACTTAAACAGTCTGGTATTAGTTTTAGTATAGTTGAAAGTTGGAATGACTTTATCTCATCAGGGGATAATGTTTGCCTCATATCTAGCCCATTGCACAACGGATTCACGACCACCGATTATCTTATTATTACTGAGAATGAGATTTTCCCAAATTTTGTTAGGCAGATAAAAAAAACCAAGCGAAATAAAAGTTTTAACAATGAAGGTATTGTTAAAGACCTTACTGAGCTTGGTATTGGGGACCCAGTCGTCCACGAGCAACATGGGGTTGGTAGATACCAAGGTTTAGTTGATTTAGATTATGGCGACGGAATGACAGAATTTTTAGTCTTACATTACGACAGAGATGATAAATTATATGTTCCCGTATCTCAGCTTCATTTGATTTCAAGGTATTCAGGTGGGCCTTATGAAACGGCGCCAATTCATAAGTTAGGAAGTGGTTCTTGGGAAAAAGCTAAGAAAAAAGCATTACTTCAGATTCATGATACTGCGGCAGAGCTTTTAGACCTTTATGCTAAAAGATCGTTGCAGAAGGGGTATAGCTCAAAAATAAATCTCAATGACTATAACTCATTTGTTGAGGGGTTTCCTTTTGAAGAAACAGTGGATCAAAAAGAGACTATAGAGCGCGTAATAGAAGACATGGAGTCCGGAAAGCCTATGGACCGACTTGTTTGTGGTGATGTGGGTTTCGGTAAAACTGAGGTAGCCCTAAGAGCTGCATTTATTTCAGCCTTAAATAGTAAGCAAGTTATTGTTTTGGTACCTACAACACTCTTGGCTGAGCAACATTTTAATAATTTTAGTGATCGCTTTGCAAGATGGCCAATAAAAATAGAAGAGATATCAAGGTTTAAGTCAAAAAAACAGCAGGCTGAAACTCTAAAAAATCTTCAGGAGGGAAAGGTAGACATTATTATAGGAACTCATCGCCTTCTTCAGCCTGATATTAAATTTAAAGATCTTGGTCTGGTTATTATTGATGAGGAACATAGATTCGGAGTTAGACAAAAAGAAAAGCTCAAGGCTTTTAGAAGAAATATTGATGTTCTAGCATTAACTGCAACCCCAATACCAAGGACACTATCTATGGCAATGGAGGGCCTAAGAGAATTCTCAATCATTTCAACCCCACCTCAAAAACGGTTATCAATAAAAACATTTGTGGTAAATGCTAGCCAAGGAATAATCAAGGAGGCAGTATCAAGGGAGTTTAATAGGGGTGGCCAAGTGTACTTTCTTCACAATGAAGTGAACACAATTGAGTCAATGCGTGAAAAGTTATCCAAATTGTTACCTGAAGCCAGAATTGGAGTTGCTCATGGCCAACTCCAAGAAAAAGAGTTGGAGCATGTAATGCAAGACTTTCACCAGCAAAGAATTAATGTGCTTCTATGCTCAACCATCATTGAGACCGGGATCGATATCCCAACAGCAAATACGATAATTATGAATCGGGCTGATAAGTTTGGATTAGCTCAGCTTCACCAGCTTCGAGGGAGGGTGGGAAGGTCTCATCATCAAGCCTATGCTTATTTATTAGTCGACGAGGATAGAAAGCTGACATCTAATGCTAAAAAACGTCTTGAAGCCATTCAGCTAATGGAAGATCTTGGGGCTGGATACCATCTTGCTATGCATGATCTAGAGATACGTGGGGCAGGGGAGCTGTTGGGTGACAACCAAAGTGGGCAGATGCATGAGATTGGGTTTAGTTTATATATGGACATGCTAAACCATGCCATTAAACAGCTTAAAAAAGGAGAAAAGCTTGATCTTGAAGCGCCTATAACCTCAAACAAAGAGATTAATATCCATACCCCGACAATACTTACCCAAACCTACTGTCCAAACACAAATGAAAGGCTAATAATTTACAAAAGATTTTCAAGTTGTAAGACGCGCATAGAATTGAAAGACCTTAAGGAGGAGCTCATTGATAGGTTTGGTTTGATGCCAGAACAGACAAAAAATTTAGTGTTATTCCATGAGCTAAGAATCGATATTGCATCTACTGATGTGCTTAAAATTGATTCAGGGAAGTCGATTACAGAGATCACTTTTAAGAAGGGTACAAATATTGACCCGATCCAAATTATAGATCTATTACAAAGTGATCGTCGTTTTAAAATGAACGGACCTGATAGGATTAAGATTTCTGCCTCTATTGATGATCCTTTTGAAAGAGTGGCATTCATTGTTGATACATTAGATAAATTAAAGACGAATTAATTTACCCTGGGGTGCAAAATAGATAGCTTTTATTACAGGGTATTTATCATCAAAAAGAGACTCATAAATATTCAGCTGTCGGAGATGTTTTTTTGCTTCAATACTTAGGTCCTTGTCGCCAAATAAAACCTTATAATCGATTATCCATCTTGTATTGTTATGTATAAAAGTTCTGTCCGGTATGCGAATTTCAAAATCATCTCCTAGCATAACTATGTGTTTAAGTTCGAATTGGTCGTCTTCATGGACTTGATAAATCCATTGGCCATCCTTGCTGTTGCAAAGAGCACTAAGAGATTTTTTTATGATACTTACAGCCATTACATTTTGCTCATTTTTGTAACCCTTCTTTTCAAACAAGTCTATAATATAATCTAACTTATTACTTAATATATATTCTATATCTAATTGTTTCTTAATAATTAATTTAAAATAATTATGTATAATATTACCAGTAAATGTATAGACATCCTCATTAGTTATTTTAAGGACTTGATCGTTAATTTTAACCGAAGCATCAGTCTTTTCTACATGCAGTGTCGTGAAATGATTACTTTTTATGCGCCTTAGTTTTGGTTCATATGATTCGTAATTACTAAGCCCCTTAGTCATTTTTTTTTGAATATCAATAAAATTCCATTGATTAGAATCTTTAATAATTGGCCCTAGAATGTTTAACAAGCTATTGGAGTGTGCGTTGAATTCTCCATTTTTAGTTGGCTTTATTGTACCAATCAAATGGCAATCCTCTTTCGCTCTACTGATACCTACGTAGAGGAGTCTCACCCATTCATTTTTAAGCCTTAACGTCTCCTTAGATCGCTGGTAATCATAAAGGTTGTCTTCGTCTGGGTTATAGTTATTAAGAGATAAAATACCATTATCTACAGCGACTATGGAATGTTCGTTGACATTAAGTTGTTGGCTTAGACCGGGAATAATGACAGTGTTAAACTCTAAGCCTTTTGCTTTATGAATAGTCATAAACTTAATTTCTTTATTTACTTTTTCAATGGATTGGCTGCTTGTATGTAATCGCTCTACTAGCCTAGTTAATTGCTCAAAGTCGATTGAAAGTGGTGTGCTTGATTTGTCAATACTATCAAGAAATATGTCAATGTAATCAATATCATCAGGATCCAATAATAGGCCGTCTCCACGCAATTGCCTCCAAATGGATTCAATAAAAAATCTATGAGAAACTCTTCCACGAATATCTATATGGTTATTAATCACCCCTCTTAGAAAGCCAAGCCTTACTGCTCCATCCTTTGACAAATTACAGAATATCTTTGGATCATTAATGGCTTCCCATGCAGTCATCTGTTGGTTATCTTCAAATAGGGTACACAGGTCTGCAAGAGTGAGGCCACACCATGGCGCCCTTAAGGTAGCTACCCAGCTTATCTTGTCGCTTAAATTGTAAAGCGCTTTTGTAAGGGAAAAAATATCCTGAAAGGACTGTTTGTCTTGAAGCTCATCAATCTCGGTTGTGACTAATTTAAAGCCTTCAGGAATTCCTTTACGTTTAAATAATGTTAGGATTCCTCTTAAGTGGGATCGGTATGGAGCAATAACAGCAATAGAGTATTCAGAATCCTTTTCATTTGATTTTTCCTTACATATATTAATTATAAGATCGTATACGTAAGCGGCTTCATTATGTTTGCTGGTAAACGATCTTTTCCCATCATCATTTAGCAAATGGAATCTAATGCCATCTCCACTTTCCAGCTTGTTAGGATCAGATTCGCAAGCGTTATATTGTATTAAACCCTTATCATTGCAATCTTCTGCTCCAAATGCCTTCCTGTATTCAGAGTTTAGCCAATCACAAATTTTTTTGCTTGAGCGAAAGTTAACCTTAAGTTTACGACTTATAGGTTTAAGATCTCCTATCCCATTATTTTGTAGATCGTTAAACAGTCTTACCTCAGCTTTCCTAAACCTATAAATAGATTGCATAGGATCACCAACAGCAAAAAATGATTTTTTTGGATTTCCTGAAAAGTTATCAGTAAGCTTTTTTATAAATTTAACTTGGGATTCATTTGTGTCCTGGTATTCATCAATCAGAATATGAGAGACCTGATTATCCAATAGCTCAGCCACCGATGTTTGATCTAATGTAGCGTTTGCATATCTTAGAGCTTGAGTGAAATCCATTGTTTTAGTAATTAGAAATAGTTTTGATAGATTGGTATCTAAGCTGTAGAGTAGGGATGCTATTTTAGGTGCTATAGCAGGAAAAATATCCGCAATTTTTTCCACATCTATTACATTAGAAATACTATTTAAATCCTTGAATGTATTGTACTTATTTTTAATTATTTTTTTTAATTTAGCGCTGTGAATATTGCTTTCTTCATCACCAGAAAATCCTAATTTACTTCCAAATATTGTCCTAACAGAACCGGTGGTGGTAAGTGCCAACCTTCCTAATTCAAGCCAAAATTTAATGTTATTGGGCTTGTACAGAAATGGCTTTTTTAAGGATACCGTTTGTGTGTAAATTAGGATACTTTCAATTTCCCTAAGTTCATCAACAGAAAATGCATTACTAAATTTATCAATATGTGGTTTTAGTTCAAGCTGGTAATAGTCGTAGGTCTTTTGTTCTATTGTTGAAATATCTGACACCTTGTAATCAGCTACTAGATCAATCCATTGATCTCTTTTGTCAAGAAGATTGAATAAGTGACTTTTTATTTTGTGTGTGTCGTAGTTTAGGAAACTAATTAATTCTTTTTGCTCGTTTGCCATGCCTAGAATCGTTGCCGACACTGCTTGCTCATAAAGATCCCTTGGATCTTCAGTAATATTTGCAAGAAATGCATTGCTAAGAATAGGAGCCCTCCGAATTATTTTAGATGCAAGGCTGTCAATAGTCATTATATCTAGGCTTTCTATAATGTTCACATCCCACCCATGATCACTGGCATTCCTTGTAATTTTTTCTACTAATTCCCTATGTCTCGAATCATTCATTGCATTTATTAGCCTAGAACGCATCTCTGCTGCAGCTTTTTTGGTGAATGTAATAGCTACAATTTCATTAGGTTTTTCAACAATTCCTAGCAACTTAAGAATTCGCATTACAAGTAATGTTGTTTTTCCTGAGCCAGCAGGGGCGTCTACTACAAATGAATAACGGGGGTCTGTTACCTCTTCTCTTACCAAATGATCTGAAAGTTGTTCAGACATCATTTTCTTCCTCAAACTGCCTTTTTTTATCACCAAGTCGTAAGATTGGCTTAACATTACAATACTCAAGATCCTTTTCATTAGTAAATGTAACTTTTGATTCACCATCCAGGTATTTGGATGCAATCGTAAAAATCTGTTCATGCCAACTAGATACTAAACTCTCCCATGACATTTTCTTACCTATCTCCAACTCTCCATCTTTGGGTAATTGAGGATGGGAAGCCAATCCATATATCCTTTGATCAACAATATCGACTTTACTGATTGCAATACCCCCTAAATTTTCAACACCAGAAAATGCTGCGTAAAGTGGCATTTGAACGCTTTTCATATCTCCATGATAATCAGATATTTTGGGGGGGTTGGCGCCTGTTTTGTAATCTATTAAGATCTTTGAGCCATCAATGTACTCATCTATCCTATCTATCTTAAGATTAAAGGACAATCTTCCAATACGTGCAGTGAATTCTTTTTCAGTCTCGCTAACTATAAATGTCCCTCTATGATGTTTTTCATACAACAACCATCTGCAGAGTAAGTCACTAAAATACTTAGCCTCTAAGTCTATTTGGAGTGATGTGAGGAATGGATGGGAGGTTTGGTAGAATTTCAATTTTTTTTGAATCATTTGTTCAAGATTTATCTTTATCTTTACGTCAGGGATGCTTTTAAGTGTTTTACTATCCCTACATTGACCCCAAAAATCCTCTAAAAGCTCGTGCACAATTGTGCCTCTCGACATTTTAGATAAACCTTCCTCTTCATCTTCCTGAGCTATAAAGGCGCCGAGTCTATTTTCGTAAAAAGCCCATGCCGGACACCTCTGGAAATTTTCTAAACAGCTCCTTCCTCTTGATATGAATTTATTCCCAGTAATTTTTGGGGCATCGCTATCAACTAGGTACTCAGAAAATACTTCTGCACCAGCGGCTGCCTTTGAGGGATGATCTTCTTTTTCATTACTGAAGTAATTTAGACTTTTGAATTGCGGACTTCCATCCACATCGGTTTTTGAATATGAGATTGTAAGGCAAGCACTAAATTTTTTTAATCTATCTTTATGAATCATGTCAATTTTTTTGGTATATTCTTCATCAAAGACATGGTATTGCTTTTGTATTTTTATGGGTAACAGCGAATTATATGTTACCTGTCCAGGCCAAAAATTCTCGTTCATATTCATTAGCCATACAGCATCGTATTCTTTGACTGGGTTCTCATAAAAGCCTTGTATATCAATTAATGATTGGCCCTCCTTTGTCGGGGCGGGCCAGCTTTCTAGATGCAAGTAAAGTACCTCTATAAATGTATCAAATTTAACAAATCCATCAATTACATGATTATTTTTTAACTCATGTAGTGAGGCATATAAAGTATTTAAATTATTGATTTCAAACGGTAATAATTTATTAATTTCTGAAAATTTTACCTCAACCCAAAACCGTTCTAATTGGTCTATCCAGCTACTTATCTTTAAGGGTTTGCTCCATGAAGCACGGTATTTGTCTAAAATTTTCAGAGTATTTGTTAGCGAATCTAATTCCAAGGACATTACCCTTGGATTATTATTTATTATTTGATGTAATAAATTTATTGAGTACGATGGTTTTCTACTTCCCTTGAGATAATTACCTAACTTCTCTCTTTCACGATACCCTTCAACATCTATCCAATTGTTAAATAATAATGACTCATAGATTCTTTTAGGTTTTATTTTTTGGTTTGGATGAGCAAGATCTAGAAGACCTAATCCAGCACTAACTATAGGTTCGTTTGTTAGCGGTCTTTGTAGGTCTGAATCATAGATACTCTCCTTACCTACATTTTTAAATATATCTGGATCTATTTCCCTGTTAATTTTATTTTGTAAATTTATTTGAATGTTGCTCAATGCTGGGCTAATTATGAGTAATTTTTTGGCCCCTCCATCTATTTTCTGCTTTATCCAATTTATTACCCCCATTATCTCTAGATCAGGCTTTGCAAAACTTACCTCCTCTACAGTCTGTTGATTATTTTTTTTATTTATATAGTGTGATATTTTATTGCTTCCTTCGAAAGCTTTCAATAGCTTGTCATACAGGGGTGTATTATTATCAAAACCTACAAAAAGAAGATCGTTACCAGAAATAATCCTGTACTTTATTTGTTGTTTTATAAAATGCTCAATGAATGCCATCCGACTAAAAATTTTTTTCTCAGCGCAATAAGCATTGAATTCATTTCTCCATTCACATAGAAACGCGCTCTCTTTAGACAGCCCAGATTCTTTTAACCCCCTTGTATCTATCTGATAATTTCTAATAATTTGATCTGCACTTAATGCTTGTTTTACGATTTCATCTGTATCTAATAGCGTGTAATTCCTTTTTCTTAAGTCATTATCAATAATGCTCTTCCAAAGCATAGCCTCTTCAATTCCGGACAAAATAATTAACAGCTCATTTACCGGCCCGGTCATACAGAATTCTTGGTATTGCTCTGATAGCCACTCACTTAAAGTCATAATTGGTGGTAGGAGAATTGATCTTTCTTGGATTTTTTCTTCAAACAATAAGCGAATATGATTAACTTGATTTTTAGTCTGACATAGAATGGCACTGTAGGATTTATTGATCATTTGGATACAATTGTAACTTGAACTTAATGAATCCTTTTAAATTAATCTTGAGAGAATAATTATTAAAAACTATATTACCCCAGAAGGTTTTAAGGCATTACAAACCGAATTAAACTCTTTAATCAAGAGTGAACGCCCAGAGATTGTCAAGGTTATTAGCTGGGCTGCTGGCAATGGGGACAGAAGTGAAAATGGCGACTATATTTATGGTAAAAAAAAATTACGACAAATTGATTCTAGGATTAAGTTTCTTTTAATGGCTATCGAGGATGCTGATATCATTCACCCATCTTCAGCCCTAGATAAAAAAAGAGTTTACTTTGGTGCCATGGTAAAGCTTCTAGACGATCAGACCAAATCTTCTCTTGATGTACGTATTGTTGGTGCGCACGAGATTAATCATAAGGATGGCAACATAAGCTGGCTATCCCCACTCGCCAAGTCACTCATTGGAAGATCATCTAAGGATATCATTGAGGTCCAGGCACCGGATAGCATAAAGGTTTACATTATTTTGGAGGTTAATTATTGAGAATTTGGCATATTTTTTCCAGGGCTATTGATAATTATGGTGATATTGCTATAGCAATTAGGCTTGCAAGGCAGCTTGCTTCAATACCCGAAAACCACGTTACCTTATTTACTGAAATAAGTGATACGTTGAATGAACTATTACCAGATAGAGAAGTTGAGTCCTATAAATTTCTCGATATAGATGGGGATTTATCAATGGCTGTTCCAGCTCCATATATTATTAATGTATTTAATACCGAAATACCAAAATGCTATATGAGTGAACTATCTCAGAAGACTAAGATTTTTATTTATGAGTACTTAAGCGCTGAATCTTGGGTGGAAGATTTTCATCTCAAGCCATCATTAAATCCGAACCCTTTGATTGAAAAAGTATATTTCTACCCAGGATTTAATGAGAAAACGGGGGGCTTGTTAAGAGAGAAATGCATCGTTAAAAACTTACATAGGCCTTCCAACATAAATCAAACCAAAAGATTGCAATGCTCTTTTTTCTATTATCAGCATACGAATATTAATGAATTCTTGGAACAATTCGTAAATATTGGCTACTTATGCAAATCAATGATTCCGAGCAATATTATTGATCAAAAAATTGCTAACGTATTACCCTCTGAATCTAGTATCTTTAAATTTCTTTCATTTGAAAAATATGACAATCTTTTAAAATCTTCTGATTTAAATTTTGTAAGAGGCGAGGACAGTCTTTGCAGAGCAATATTTTCTGGAAAACCGTTTGTATGGCAGGTATATGTTCAGGAGAATGAAGCACACGTAAAAAAACTTGAATCCTTTATTGAGATGTATTTTTTCGATCTAGAAATAAACCTAAAGGCCATAGTTACTAGTCTATTTTACGAATGGAACACAGGTCAGCTTAATGAGGAAACATTAAAAAGTTACCTTATTAATTATAATGATATTAGCCAATTTTATGCATCCCGATCAAATCATTTTATAAGCAGTAAAAGTGCAGTTGATAATCTAATAACCTATTGTTGAAAAAAACTAATCTAGTATAATCCAACAAAAATTCATAAGGTATGCATTAAATGAAAACAGCACAAGAACTTAGAGCGGGAAATGTATTTATGATGGGCGACGATCCAATGGTTATATTGAGGGCGGAATATAATAAGTCAGGAAGAAACTCCGCTGTGGTAAAAATGAAACTTAAAAACTTGCTCACAGACGCCTCAACAGAGACAGTTTTTACTGCTAGTGATAAATTTGAGCAGGTAATTTTGGAAAAGAAAGAGGTAACTTATTCATATTTTTCTGATCCAGCATACGTATTTATGGATGGTGATTTTAACCAATACGAGGTTGATGCTGAGAACATGCAAGAAGCTCTTAATTTTCTGGAAGATGGCATGGCCTGTGATGTTATTTTTTATGATAACAAGGCTATATCCGTAGAATTACCAAATTCCGTTATTCGTGAGGTAACCTATACAGAACCAGCTGTTAAGGGCGACACAACATCCGGAAAAGTTATGAAGCCGGCAAAAATTGCTACTGGATTTGAGCTTATGGTCCCACTTTTTTGCGACTCTGGAGATAAAATAGAAATTGATACTCGGACTTTGGAGTATAAAAATAGAGTTAAGTAACAATATTTGTTGAATATTTCCTAGCCGGTACCACCAACGATAATATTATCAATTTTTAATGTGGGCTGTCCAACCCCCACCGGGACACTTTGACCCTCTTTGCCACAAGTACCAACCCCAGTGTCTAGCATCATGTCATTACCTACCATACTCACCTCATTTAATATGTCAGGGCCATTACCTACGATAGATGCCCCCTTAACAGGATGGCTTAATTTACCATTTTTTATTATCCAAGCCTGTGATGCTGAAAAAACAAACTTACCGCTTGTTATATCTACCTGACCACCTCCGAAATTATTTGCATAGATTCCATTGTCAACAGACTTAATAATTTCATCGGGCTCGTATTTTCCATTGAGCATAAAGGTGTTTGTCATTCTAGGCATAGGTAGGTGTGCGTAGGATTCGCGTCGCCCATTCCCAGTAACTGCTTGATTCATTAGATGGGCATTCATTGCGTCTTGCATGTAACCAACCAGTATTCCATTTTCAATCAACGTAGTTCTTGATGTAGGATTTCCCTCATCATCCACATTTAAGGAGCCACGCCTATTTGGTATGGTCCCATCATCAACAACTGTTATTTGGGAGCTAGCAACTTTTGTGCCAAGTTTTCCACTAAAAGCAGAAGTTCCTTTGCGGTTAAAATCGCCCTCTAGACCATGCCCGATCGCCTCGTGAAGAAGTATTCCTGGCCAACCAGGCCCCAGCACAACGGTCATAGATCCTGCGGGAGCTGGTTTTGCATCCAGATTAATTACGGCCTGATTTACAGCTTCGGATGCGTATTCACGGAGAATATCGTCTGTGAAGTATTCAAGTGAGTACCGACCACCACCACCTGCAGAACCTTGCTCCCTGCGACCATTTTTTTCAATAATTACGCTGACAGAAAGCCTCACAAGAGGCCTTACATCCTCAATAAGCTCTCCTTGAAACGTTTTTATGAGAATAACTTCAAATTGTGAGGCAAGCGAAGCAGAGACCTTAATAATACTTGGATGTAATTTTTTTGATATAACTTCAATTTTTTCTAATAAGTAAATTTTTCTAGCACTATCAATACTTTCTATTGGGTTTATGGGTTGATACAACGAATGTTTAGTTGGGTTATTCGTTATTGGGTAACTTTTGTTTTCATTATTCTTATTAATGCTTTTTACAATTTTCACTCCATTATTTAGCGCTTGCAAAGATATTTCATCGGAGTAGGTAAATGCTGTTTTTTGCCCAGCAATTGCCCTCATTCCTACGCCTTGATCAATAGAAAAGCTTCCATTTTTAACCGCACCATCTTCCAGCGACCAAAATTCATTCTTCGAATACTGAAAATATAAATCTGCATAATCAATATTGTTGCTTGAAATTTTATTCATAACGACATCAAGATCAGATGCAGCTAGACCAGACGGGTTCATAATATGTTTGTTTGATATTTCAAAATTATTCATTATTTTTTTCTTGACCAAAAATTTTATTCAGTGGATCTACTATGATACTTTTAAGCACACTCTCTGTTGGCTTAGCAATTGTGTTAAATAGATCTGATGCAGGTTGGATAATAACTCCATCGACCATACTCTCATAGTTACTATTTATTTTTTTTTCTTCAGGATCATTCCAGGATCCGGTAATAAGATATTCAGAGCTGGTTATCTTATTAAGCGGATCATCAAGAATTTTTTGGGCTATAAATGCAGCAGCAGCAACGAGAGGGCCACCTGCCAATGCTCCCAAGGTCAGAGTGTCACTTATTTTAGGCTTTATAAAAACATGCAGATTTTGGGTTTCTTTGATAAAGTGAACTTCTCCACTAAGATTAACGTCGGCTGACGGCCCTTGAATAATAAATGCAGTAGAGGACAGACGACCCTTATTAATTTGAATATTTTTAGATTCTATTTCAGTGAATGGCATACCTTTTTCAAACAGGTCACTAAAATCGAGTGTCAGCCTTTGTGGTAAATTCTGAAGTGACAAAAGCCCCATCAATCTGCCACTAACTCCGCGATCGATTTCCAGAACAGCGCCATCTTTTGCGTATAGCGAAAATGACCCAATCAACTGCTCATCATCAAAATCTAGTGGGTCTCCTTCCCATTGCAGCTCTCCAGCCAGCCTTGCATAGCCTTTGCTAACTAAATTATTGAAGTTCATTTCATTGAGAGTTTTTTCGATATCATTTAGCTCCCATTCAAACGTTGCATATGATGTGGATGGTTTATTTTTGAAATCCCATCTACCTTTACCTTGAATCGTGTTCGACGCTTTTTTTATTTTAAAGGAATCAAAATTCCATCCATCACGAGTCTCTGATGCCTTAAGTTGAATAGCGCCATACTTAATATCATCTATAAACAGTGAATCGATCTGCATTTCAATTTTAGTTGTCAGCAAAGGAGGTATTCCTTCCTCCAGATAGCCTGGGTCTTTTTCCTTATGTTTATTTTCAATACCATCACCACTAACCTGAAGTCTTGAGAGCATAACTTTGTAGCGGTTTTCATCTGCATCCCACCTCACAGAACCCTCTGTCTCCTTTGCAGATACCTTTAAGTCAAAACCCTTCTGTTGGCTTCTCCAGCCAAGCTTTACATCATGAAAGTTTGTAGCGTTAGGAATGCTAAGGCTCTTAAATGTAAGGTCTGCTGAACTAATGAAGGGGGAGGTGCTTTGCTGACTTTCCTTGCCTGCTTCAAAAAAAACAGAAAAGTCATCTAGGTCGATATTATCGAAGTCACCATAAAGTTTTATCCCTTCTGCAGGCATAACATCTGTAGCGGAATTGATTGCTATAAAGCCATTTTTAATGGAATTATTTTCATTCTGTATGATGCGAGCATTCGCAAGGTTTTTTATGGAAAATGTAATTAAGTCTTCGCGACTAGCCAGCATTGTCTTATCAACATTTAATGCCATTGGCTGGCTGATACTTTTGTTAAATGGACCAAGCTTGTTAATCGAAATATTTTTAAGGTCAGCATGCAGGCTGAGATTCATCCCCCCTTTAAGAAGCTTTATTTCCCCCTCCCATTTAGCCTGCCCTTGGATCCTATCTGAGAACTCTTTGCTAACTACCTTAAGATTTGTTGTATCAACATTTCCTGCTAATTTAAAGATTGTTATACCGTTTAGATTGCTCATGGATAGCCAAAAATCCTGCCCATACAAACTAGCACTTCCTTTTTCTATTTTTGCATTCTCGTTGTCAAAATCAATCCTTGCTTTAATATTGTCCAGCCGTGGTAGATCGAGATCCTTATTCTCAATCGTGCTACCTAAAAAATCGTAGTGCCCCTTAAAAACAATATGCTCCAAATCATTCATTGGCACATGAACTTGAAATGAAAGCTCTCCTGGCCCATCTCCTGTCATCTTGTCAGTTAACCCACCCGTGGCCTTCTTAATTGGGCTGTTATTCACTAGGGTGAGTATTTTTTGGATAGGGCTATCCAATACAGTATTTATTTTTATGACTGGATTGTTGATGTTGTAGGCATCGATTGACCCATAAAAACTTTTGATAGGATTGGATTGTATTTCACCCTTATCGCTAACAAACTCTACGTGGTTGTTATCAACATTTAAGCCAAAGTCAAACTTTAATAATTCTGGCCAATTAGTTCCGTATTCAATTTTAGCCCCAAAAAAGTTTGATGAAACTTTAAATATCCCTTTTGTATAGTCGGGTTTATTGGTTTCATTTACATATGGAAATTCATCAAGATTACCTTTCAGGACAATATTGATATCTTTAGCCTGGCCTCCAAGTAACGATGTATCAAGCCAACTTAAACCCTCCTTACCAATATTTTTTGGGTAGTATGGTTTTAGTTGGGCGATATTTGCAAAAGGTATAACTACATTAAGGTTTGCGTAACCTCCATTCGAATTAAGCTCATATTTGCCATTAACTATTGACTCAAAATCATTATTTTTTGTAACTATGTTAGTGAGCTTATAAGCTCCTTGATCCCATGCTATCTTTCCTGTGAATTCGTTAAACTGGAGCGCTTCTCTAAAAATACTACTCTTTCTAACAATAAGATTTTTTGAGACCGAATCCACAAAGCCTTTGCCTTTATTTAATTCAATATTAGCTGTTAAATTTTCCAAGCCTGGCATCAAGGAGAATTCATTTGAGCTGACATTTAGGGCTTTAAGCTTTAGTTCTAGGCCCTGTAAAAATTCGTTGCTGTTATTCCAGGTTAACTTTATATCCTTAAGTTGCCCCTTAAGAGCAAGCTGAGCTATAGCCGTTTTAGTTTCGGAAAATGGCCCCGAAAGATATTCAGCTGCTTTATTAATATCGTCAAGCTTAAGTCTGTCTGAATTAATGAATAGTGATTGGATCTCCATTTCATCACTCATAACTGCGCTAAGACTAGCCTTATTTATTTTTAACTCAGCATCTTGTTTTAGGCTTAGTTCAGATACCCCTAAACTAAAAAAGCCCTTATCATGGCTAAAGGCTACCTTACCTTGCAGATTATCAAAATTAATTGGCTGCTTTGCTGGAGTCATTGTACGAAGATCTTCAATCTCTAATGAACCTTCAACGGTTTTAATTTCCCCTGCTTCAAATTCTATGGATAAGTCTACGCTGGCTTCACCTTGTTCTATATCAGGGATATTCTTTAGCCATGGCTGAAGAAATTCCAAAGAATATTCTTGGAAATAAATGGATGCGCCTCCATCGATATCATCAATATTGCTAAAATTTGTTAAATTAAAGAAGCCGTTCACCTTGATAGGTTTTTCGGAAAATGCAGGTACGTCTGACGTGATGTCAAAAGTCCTTCTTCCTAAAAATGCCAATGCCTTAGAGGATCCATAATGAAAATTTATGTTGGTGAAAAGAATTTTATCTGACGGATTAATGGTTTTGTCGATCCAACCTAAACTACCATTTTGAATGACGAGATCGTCAAGATTTAAAGCCCAGTTCGAGAATTCATCATCTTCGCTTTTTTGTTCTGAGGTAATGCCGTTAATAGAAAAGGATCCATCCATTTCCTTTACCAGTAATACATTTGGTTCTACTAGGATAATTTGATCAATTACCGGTCTCAGCTTAATCAAGCTCAGCCACGAGATATCCACCACAATTTTTTTGGTGGAGATAGACTTTTCCTTATTTTTATTAAAGACCGTAATATCATGTAATGAGAGACTAGGATTAATACCATTCCATTGCGCACCAAGCTCTCCGATCTCAACTTCATAAGAAATTTTCTTGGATATTAATAGAGATACCTTTTCTTTGATTTCATTGAGATGGGAGGGTAGGTAAAAAATGAAGGCTAGAGCACCAAAAATAAAAGCACTAAAGATGATAAGAAGTGAGGAAAAAACAACTTTTCTTAGTATTGTGGGAAGCTTGCTTTTCATTAAAATTGGCGCAGTCGGTAAAAACTTTATTCTATAGCTTTTCCCTTAGTTGGTCTAATATAGCTGGGTTTTCGAGCGTAGAAATATCCGCAGTTATTTCCTCACCTTTTGCTATGGATCTTAAAAGTCGACGCATAATCTTCCCTGAACGTGTTTTGGGTAAATTGTCACCAAACCGTATTTCATCTGGTTTTGCTATTGGCCCGATTTCTTTGGCTACCCACTCACGCAGGGCGGTGGTTATTTCTTTTGCATCTTCTTGTGAAGGCCTTTCAGCTTTAAGCACAACAAAAGCCACTATTGCTTCACCCTTAACATCATGAGGCCTTCCCACAACTGCAGCCTCTGCAACATACTCACTTGAAACCAATGCCGACTCTATCTCTTGTGTTCCTAACCTGTGCCCAGAAATATTCAATACATCGTCAATTCGTCCCATAATAGTAAAATAGCCAGTATCTTTGTCTCTCACGGCACCGTCTCCTGCCAGATACAGATTACCCCCTATATCTTCTGGGAAATAGCTTTTTTTAAATCTTTCAGGATCACCCCATATAGTTCGTATCATTGATGGCCATGGTTTTTTAATTACTAAGAGACCACCATTCCCCCACGCAACATCTGCGCCAGTTTCATCGACTACATCAATAGCTATGCCCGGAAAGGGAAGTGTGCATGACCCAGGAACTAAAGGTGTTACTCCCGGTAGAGGCGTGATGACGTGGCCGCCCGTTTCTGTTTGCCAAAAAGTATCAACAATTGGACATTTTTCCTTACCTATAGCTGTGTAGTACCACATCCACGCCTCTGGGTTAATTGGTTCTCCAACGGTACCTAAAAGCCTTAGGGAGCTTATGTCTGAGTTACTTGGGCCTGTAGTGGGATCTACTTCGCCTGCTTTAATTAATGCTCGTATAGCAGTTGGTGCGGTATAGAAAATACTAACCTTGTGTTTTTCAATTATTTTCCAAAAACGACTGGCATCTGGAAACGTAGGGATTCCTTCAAAGATAACTTGCGTTACACCCATCGCTATTGGACCGTATGCCACATAAGTATGCCCTGTAATCCATCCCACATCAGCCGTACACCAATAAATATCCTCATCTTGCATATCAAAGGTCCATCGGGAACTATTCATAGCATGAAGTAGGTAGCCCGCAGTAGCATGTTGCACCCCTTTAGGCGTTCCTGTAGACCCACTGGTGTAAAGAATAAACAGCGGATGCTCTGCACCCACATAAATCGGGTCACATTCATCTTTTTGATTACGAATTAGATTCGACCATAAAATATCATTCTCACTTAAAAGAATCTCGTCCTTACCTCTTTGTAGGGTAATCACGTGCTTGACTGATTCGCACCCACCCATAGCAATCGCTTCATCAACAGCCGATTTAAGGGGGATTTGTTTGCCACCTCTAAATTGAAAGTCTGCAGTAATAATCAGACTAGCTTTAGCATCAACAACCCGCTCTTGAATGCTTTTGGATGAAAATCCACCAAAAACTACTGAGTGCGTTAGTCCGATTCTTGCACATGCTTGCATCGCTACAACCGCCTCAATAGTCATAGGAAGATAGATTATTACTCTGTCCCCCAATGCCATATTTAATGTTTTTAGACCGTTCGCAAATTCACAGACACGATGATATAGCTCCTTATAGCTGATTTTTTTAACTGTGCCGTCATCAGCCTCAAAAATGATAGCTGTTTTGTTTGGTTGGGTATTCAGGTGCCTGTCTAGGCAATTATACGAAGCGTTAAGCTCCCCATCTTCAAACCACTTAAAAAAAGGGGGATTATCTTCGTTCAGTATTCGGGTGAATGGTTTTTCCCATATCAAAAGCTCTCTGGCTAAATCTGCCCATGCTTCCTCATAATTCTCGTCAAACTTTTTACATATACTTTTGTACGCCTCCATCCCTGAAACATTTGCTTTTTCTATAACATTTTTAGGGGGATAAAAAATTCGTTCCTCATGATGTATCGACTCAATATCCATTCGGGCCTCGTAATAAAATGTTTTAACTCTTATATATGATATATAAGAGTAATGAAAAAATCATACATTTTTTTACTCTCATTGTAAAAGTAAATTTAATGTTTTTTGCGCTTGTATTAAACTAATAGCTTATGATACAAGTGTCACATTATAAATAAATAAAGTAAATTTCTGAATTGAATTTTACATACCATAAGAAATGACCCTTCGACTTAGGCTTAATATTCTAATATCAATGATTATGATGCTTTTCATTATTGTCTTGAGTATTGTTTTAATTCTTGCCTCCAAACAGTCCATTGAAGAGGGGGTTGAGGGAGCAAATAAAGTCACATTGCAGTTGCTCGATTCTGTCATTATGAGTTCGGTTCAAAATCCAGAATGGGGAGACACTCACATCGTTATGCAGCGATTTCTTGAGGATCTTGGGCATGTGAGAAGTAATAGAATATCGTTATACGATCTTCAAGGTAATTTACTCTATAAGTCACCCCCTAGCACATACCGATTAAATACAAGTCCCCCAGCCTGGTTCGTGAGGTTTTTAGCACCACCACCCGATGTAAGTAGCAGATTAATACGCTTTGGTAGATTGATTCTTGAAACCAACCCTGTAGGTACAATCAAAGAGGCTTGGGTGGAAATGAGTAGATTATTCTACATAGCCATAATTTTTCTGGTAGCACTCAATATATTTGTGTATTTCCTTTTGGGAAAATGGCTCCAACCTATAAACCCCATGCTAAGAGCAATTGAGAAGATGGGAAGTGGAATGCTAGACATTAGGCTTCCTCAGTTTCAGCTACCTGAATTTAATTCCATATCAAATAATTTTAACAAAATGGGAAGCTCTCTTGAAGAAAATATTAAAGAAAATCAAAGGCTTGCATCAATTGCAGAGCAAACAGCGGATGCAATCATCATGCATGATAAAAACCTAAAAATTTCATTTTGGAATCACTCTGCAGAAACTATATTCGGATATAAGCGTAGCGAGGTTATTGGTAAGTCAGCTGGACTTATTGTTCCCGAAAAGTTAAAAAAAGAGTTTTTAGACAATCTAAGTAATATTAAAAAAAGACAATCTATTAATAATTACGAAACTAAGCGCCTAACAAAAAAAGGCGATTTAATTGATGTTTCAATCTCAGCATCACCCTTGATTGATAAAAAAACTAAAAAAGTGGTAGGGGATATTGTCAGTATGAGAGATATTTCTGAAAAAATATTAGCCAAACAATCACAAAAAGAACTTCGTCAAAACCGTGAATTGACAGCAATCATACAAGGTCACATTGAGGACGAACGAAGAAGTTTAGCCAGAGAGCTCCATGACGAATTAGGACAGTATGTTTCTGCAGTTAAAATTTTTGCGCAGAATATAATTAATCGATCCAAGGGAAAAGATAAGGATATTGAGGAAAGTGCCTTATCAGTTACTTCGGCCGCCAACCAGATATACGATGGTATGCATAGTATTATTAGGCAATTAAGGCCAGGATCTTTAGATAACCTTGGTCTGAGCGAGACCATTAAAGACATGGCTTCTAACTGGCGATCTCAACACCCATCAATTCAAATTGACTTATTTGTTGGAAAAAATCTTGACCATCTAGGTGAGGCAATTAATATTAATATTTATCGAATCATTCAAGAGGCTATGAATAATTGCCTTAAACACGCTAGAGCACATAATATTTCCATAAATCTTGATCATAAGGATAAGTATTTAACCTTAATTTTTAATGATGATGGGGTGGGTTTTGATACTAACTTACTTACCAAAAGCAAACAGTTTGGACTGATTGGTATGAAGGAAAGAGTAAAGTCGTTAAGTGGAATGTTTTCAATTAAAAGCACTCCCACTAAAGGTACATTAATTAACATTTCTATCCCATTGGATAATTAGGAGCATTATGAGCAATATGAAGGTTTTACTGGTTGATGATCATTCGGTTGTTAGAATGGGCTTTAAGATGTTGATTGAGTCTGAGAAAGACATGGAAATTATTGCAGAGGCGGATTCTGGGGAGAATGGTATTAAAGCTTACAAAGAGCATAGCCCTGATGTAACAGTTATGGATATAACTATGCCAGGAATTGGTGGTTTAGAGGCTATAGACAGAATTTTGGCGCACGATAAAAAAGCAAAGATTTTGGTGCTATCTGCCCATGAAGACACAGTTCATCCTAAACGTGCATTGAACGCTGGTGCTTTAGGGTATCTCACCAAAAGAAGCGCTGCTGAAGAGCTAATCAAAGCTATTCGGACAGTCAGTAAAGGAACAAAGTATTTAGAGTCAACAATAGCTCAACAAATGGCTATTACGCAGCTTTCGGGAGAGAATAACCCAGTAGAGGTTTTGTCTGATAGAGAGTTTGAGGTTTTTATGGCCCTAGCAAAAGGAAAAAGCACAAACGAAATTGCAGAAACCATTTGTCTTAGCCCCAGAACAGTGGGAACGCATCTTTACAACATAAAACAAAAGCTCAATGCCAGTAATTCAGCTGAAATCGCTTTGATAGCAATTCGCTCTGGCTTACTTGAGCCTTGAGGATTTGAACGAAACGAAGATGCCGCTTAATATTATAAGTACAATGCCGATTAAACTGAGCATATCAATAGCTTCATCTAAGACTACAAGGCCAAGTAACGCAGAGAATATAATAGTTAAATAAGACATTCCTGCATTGCTGAGTGTATTGCCTACTCGATATGCTCTTGTTAACGCAATTTGGGCTATTGTTGCTGAAGTACCCAGAATTAGCAAAACAATAAGGTCATCAATAGCGGGCATATAAATTTCTTGGCCTATAAGTAGGGTAGCAGAACCCACAGTCGAAATAAGTGTAAAGTAAAATACAGTACGAATATCAGGCTCTTTTAATTGACCAAGTTGCGTAATGTATAAATAAGCTAATGCAGCACCAAATCCAGAAAGAAGCCCCATCAAACCAGCAAAAAAACTTTGATCCTGAAATACGGGCTTAAGAATGCAAAAGACCCCAAGAAAACCAATGAAAATTGAAGCATAAATTTTAAGATTGAGCTTTCTATTAAGAACAAATGGTAATAAAAATCCCACAAACAAAGGGGAGGTATAATTAAGCGATATTGCAGTACCTAAAGGTAAGTGAGCGATAGCATAAAAAAATAAGATTAGTGAAACAAATCCTGTTATTGATCTTTTTAGGTGCAGTGAGAGATAGTTGGTCTGCACTTTAATGTGGTTAAGACGCATTAAAAAATAAATGAATACCAAGCTGATGCTGGAGCGATAGAAAACAAGCTCTGAAGGTGAAAATTTCAAGCTACCTAATTTTACGGATAAGCCCATGATGGAGAAAAAAAGGGTAGCCGTAAGCATCCAAAAGACACCTTTTTGTAGTTTAGGCATATTTAACAAATTAAATGGATTGGGAGTATATTAATCAAATAAGTTTCAGTATAATTGTTTCTTTGAAATTTAATATCTATATATTTTTAAGGACGTAAAATAATATGAAAAATCCATTAGACTCAATAACAGGGACAATTGTAGCAGGTGTTGTTCTAACGGCAGTTATTCTCTATGCAACAGCATCGGGCGCAAGCGATGCATA
>DGAZ01000047.1:118798-119920 GCA_002384685.1 Methylophilales bacterium UBA4017
GCACCCTTGGCTCTGCTTTGGTTTAGATGGGCTGCTCTAGCAACATGGTTAGCAGGCGCTGCTTTACTTGGGGGAAACTTTACAAGTGCCTTTTTACTTCAAGAGGGTTACGTAGCTATTGGGCTTGGGTCATGGTTAGGTACAATAATGCTATTTAACGTCTGGGGTCTGATTTGGCCAAACCAACAAAAAATTCTTGGGATGAAAAAAGCGACAGACGAGGAAAAAGTGTCAGCAAGAAGAATAGCTCTCCTAGCATCAAGAACCAATACTATGCTTTCTATACCTATGTTACTTTTAATGACTAATGGCTTATCACACCGAGCATTGCTTGGGTTATAAGTTTAACTAAAGCACACTACGGCGGCTTTAGGTCGCCGTTTTTATTTCTATTATGAATTTACTTAAGAATAACTTACTGAATACCTATAAAAGACTTCCTGTTTCTTTTGAGAAAGGTGAGGGTGTTTGGTTGTTTGATCAATTTGGGAATAAGTATCTTGACGGGTTATCAGGGGTAGCAGTTAATACTCTAGGCCACAATCACCCAGCCATTGTAAATGCAATTAGTCAGCAGGCATCAAAACTGATACATGTTTCAAATTATTATCATATTCAAGAGCAATGCATGCTCGCAAAAAAAATCACATCACTTTCGCAGCTATCGTCTGTATTTTTTTGCAACTCAGGGTGTGAAGCAAATGAGGCAGCTATTAAGATAGCTAGGCTTCATGGACATAAAAATGAAATTGAATCACCTTCCATTATTGTTATGGATAGTGCGTTTCATGGAAGGACCATGGCTACACTGTCGGCAACCGGCAGCAGAAAGGCACAAGCTGGATTTGAGCCATTAATGCCAGGATTTATAAGGGTTCCATATGATGACATTGGGGCAATACACAAGATAGCCTCGCAAAAAAATAATGTAGCAGCAATCTTGATGGAGCCAATTCAGGGCGAAGGTGGAGTTAATATTCCTAATGATTTTGATAATTATTTATCGTCATTAAGGGAGGTTTGTGATGATAATAATTGGCTTCTTATGCTAGACGAGGTTCAATGTGGCATAGGACGAACAGGAAAGTGGTTTGCCTTTCAACACACCAAGATTAAACCAGA
>DGAZ01000047.1:120144-120725 GCA_002384685.1 Methylophilales bacterium UBA4017
AATGATAAAGCGGCTAACTTAATGCAGCCTGGGAAGCACGGCTCGACATTTGGTGGAAACCCATTGGCATGTATTGCTGGTTTGACTACATTAGCAGTGATGGAGGAGGAAGGCTTACTTAGTAATGCGGTAAATCAGGGTAATCTAATTGTTAGCCAACTTAAATCGGCTATTGGTAAGCATAAGGGCGTTAAATCGATAAGGCATAAGGGTCTTATGATAGGCATCGAGCTTGCAATACCATGTATCGAATTAATTGAAATAGCACTACTTAATAAATTACTTATTAATGTGACTGCAGATAATGTGATTAGGTTGTTACCACCACTCATTATCAAAGAAAAAGAATCTACGCTCTTAGCAAGCAAGCTGAGCGATTTAATATTAAATTTTTTAGAGAAAAATAACAAATGACTATAAAGCACTTCCTTCAATTCAATGATCTGGACGCATCGGAAATAGAGTCTATTTTTGATAAGGCTAAATGGATCAAAGAAAAATATAAAGCCTATGAGAAGTACTGGCCTTTAGATGACCGAACCTTGGTAATGATTTTTGAAAAAGCGAGCACAAGAACGCGC
>DGAZ01000002.1:0-313 GCA_002384685.1 Methylophilales bacterium UBA4017
CCGGTATTTTGATAGCCAAGCAATATAAAATTCCTGTATCCATTCTTGTAATTATCTATACCAAGGATATGGAAATTTTATTGTTGCACCGTAAAGATAAAAAAAACTTTTGGCAATCTGTCACCGGGAGCATAGAAGAAGGTGAGTCTCCGGTTAATGCCGCCAAGAGAGAGCTATTAGAAGAAACTGGTATTGATCATCAGGAATTTCTCCTCCTTGATTGGAAGTTCTCTCAACAATATGAAATCTTCCCTCATTGGCGTTATCGGTATGAGCCCAATGTCACCCATAATATTGAACATGTTTTTAGTGT
>DGAZ01000002.1:607-1824 GCA_002384685.1 Methylophilales bacterium UBA4017
ATGCAATAAAAGAGGTTTTCTCTGGCACAAATGCTGATGCATTAAAAAAATTATATGAAATTAAACAGATAGGCGATAAAATAAATTTATGAATACAGCGACTATAAAGTTCGATGCTTTTGAAAGCCTAAAGAATGAAGATTGCCAACAAAGAATCTTAAAAGCAAAAAAAACATTAGGCGATGAAATCGTTATTTTAGGTCATCACTATCAAAATGAAGAAGTATACAGGCATGCAGATTTAGCGGGAGACTCCCTTAAGTTAGCTAAATATGTTGAAAATCTTGAAGCTAAATATATTATATTTCTTGGTGTACATTTTATGGCTGAAGTTGCGGATATTTTATCTAGACCAGGTCAGATAACCGTTTTGCCAGACCTATCGGCTGGTTGCTCAATGGCTGATATGGCAAATCTTGCAAAAGTAGAAAGAACTTATCGGGAATTGAATAAAGTTATAAATTTCGACAAAACAATTACTCCTATTACCTATATAAACTCTGCTGCTGATCTAAAAGCTTTTTGTGGGGAACATGAAGGTATAGTCTGCACATCCACTAATGCCCCAAAAATATTAGACTGGGCATTTTCTCAAAAAGAGAAGGTATTATTTTTTCCTGATCAAAATTTAGGCCGATGGACAGGGCACAATATGGGTATTCCTTTAGACTTAATGCCGGTATGGGATCCTGATCTACCTTTGGGTGGCTTAACAGAAGAACAAATACATAAAGCTAAAGTCCTTTTGTGGAAAGGGCATTGTGCAGTACATCAAATGTTTAGACTCGAACATATAGAGGCTTTTAGAAAAAAACATCCTGAGGGATTTGTAATATCACACCCTGAGTCACCTTTTGAAGTATGTTTAAATTCTGACTTTGTTGGATCCACAGAATTTATTCTAAATACCATTAAAAATGCCGACCCTGGAAGTAAATGGTTAGTAGGCACTGAGTTAAATTTAGTTAACCGTCTTGCCAATGAAATGAAGCCTGAAAAAAAGCTTGTGCAGTTTATGTCACATGTAGTTTGCGAATGTTCAACTATGGCAAGAATTGACCCTCAACATCTGGCATGGACTCTTGAAAACATCATTAATGGTAATCCAGTTAATGTTATTAAAGTACCGAGCAAAGAAGCTAAGTTTGCTAAATTAACTTTGGATAAAATGCTTGAAGTCTCATAGGTTGGAAAATTGTGACCTGTGCAAGCCTTCC
>DGAZ01000002.1:2188-11333 GCA_002384685.1 Methylophilales bacterium UBA4017
TGCAACAGAACGATTGCATGTCTATTGTATTCAAAGTTGAAAGTATATTAAGATCATTCCTGCAACCAGAAAAAATAAATTTATCGTCGTTGGGAAATATAACCCCGCATGTTCATTGGCATATCATTCCGCGATATAAAAATGATAGTCATTATCCATTAAGCATTTGGTCTGAGAAAAAAAGGGAAGGGAAAAGAGAGTTAAGCACAGACGAAGAAAATGAACTGATAAGGCTACTTCGCTATGCGCTAAACCAATAGGCGCGTGACAATATTACCTTTTACTAAATGCTGATCAATAATTTCATCAATATCAGCTTTGTCTATGTATTTATACCAAACAGCCTCTGGATAAATTACAAGCAGCGGTCCATCTTTGCATCTATCTAAACATCCCCCTCTATTAATACGGTTCATGTTGGGGCCATTAAGTCCCATAACCTTAATTTTCTTTTTCATGTACATGAAAATGCTTTCAGCATCAAAATTCATGCAACATTGAGCGCCATCCTCTCTTTGATTTAAGCAGAAAATAACATGATGCTTATAGTAGCTCATAGCAGTCAAATTATTTATGGAACCACATTCTTCGTAATGTTCCGTCTTTATCAACTAACGAGTGCTTAATTGCACCAGCAATATGGAAGAAAAGAATCAAAAGAATAAGCTGGCCAAAAATTTCATGGAATTCATAAAATAACTCTCTTGAAGCTTTATTGTCGATGCCTCCAACAAGCTTGATACCAAACCAATGAATGCCGTACTTGCTTGAAATTGACATGATGATTCCAGCTAATGGGGTTGCGGCCATTAAAAAATATAATCCATGGTGAGCTCCCGTTGCTAATTTCTTCTCCCACGATTTCATGGTGTCTAATAGCGCAGGAGGCTTGTGTGAGAAGCGCCATAATATTCTAAATATAATCAATACAAAAAGAGTTACCCCAATTGATTTATGAAGATTAAAATAAAATGACCGAGGTGAGACTTCCTTAGTTAATTCCCATACATATATACCCATATTAAACAGATCAAATGTCGATGATTTTGGCGCATCCTTTGGAACAGAATCCATAAACCAACCAAGAATAAACATAAAAATAATACCTAGGCCGATAAGCCAGTGCAATAGAACTGAAATATTGTTATATTGTGTAATGCTATTTCTTACTTTTGCCATAAGTGTTTATTACCTTTTTAAATTTATGACGATTTCTTTACAACGTGTAAAATGAAGTTTAATACTTAATGAAGTAAATTAAAAGATGGCAATTATTAAATATTTATGCTCCTTACTTATAGCATTCCATTCCCTTAGTCTTTCTGCCAAAGAAATAAATTTCATCGAAATTCAACCAGGAATGTTTGTTCATCAGGGCTCACATTTTGATGTTGATATTGGGTACCAAGGTGATATATGCAACGTAGGTTTTATTATAGGTAATGAAGCTGTTGCTGTTATTGATACTGGGGGAAGTTTAGGTGTAGGTAACAGTATTCTAAAAGAGATAAAAAAAAGAACCAACCTCCCTATTCGCTACGTCATTAATACACATGTCCACCTGGACCATATTTATGGAAATGCAGCTTTTTTAAAAGAAAGCCCAGTTTATGTAGGCCATATAGAGCTTCCTAAAGCTATGCGTTTTCGAAAAGATTTTTATGAACAAACTAATTTAAAGTACCTGAATATTACAGCGAAAGAGTCTATCCAAGTCCCCCCCACCATGCTAATTTCAATTAATGCCCCGCAGGAAATTGATTTAGGAGATCGCATTTTAAAACTAGATGCTTATTCTATAGCCCATACCAATACAGACCTTGTCATCCATGACATCCAAACGAATACAGCATGGGTCGGAGATTTAGTTTTTATAGAAAGGACACCGGTTATTGATGGGAATATTCATGGATTTATTAGTGCTTTAGAAAGCCTTAAAAAACAACAGTACAAAATGATAGTTCCTGGCCACGGAACGCCAACGAAAAATGGCATATTAGCAATCAATAAAGTAAAAACCTACCTACAAACGATGCGTGATGAAATAAAAGAAGCAATTGATTCAGGATTAGGTCTGCAAGAATCTATTAAAACATTGGGGCAATCTGAATCAGGAAAATGGGAGTTATTTGACGTACAAAATGCTCGTAACATTAATATAGTTTATCCCATGATGGAATGGGAATAAACCATACACATACAATTTATTTCTTTTTCTGAGCACAAATACTATCAAGGCTGAAGCCCGTATTTGGATTAGTAGCCAAATGAAGGAGCCCGCCAGATATAGCTAAGTATTGCAACACTTGCAATAATAAGGGTTGCCCTGCCAAACTATTTAATAAGTAAATTAATGCCCATACTAGTGCGTATATGGATAGCACATAAGCCGATACTTTGGTTTTATAACCTAAAATTAAGGCAATTCCTCCTATTAACTGCACCACAATACTAATGGGAGCGAATATACCAGGCACACCACGTGCACCTAGCATATCTTGATAGATACCATAGCCATTAGGTGTCGTTAAAAGATTATTTAATAAAAGAAGCACTCCTATCAAGAAGATTGAAGCCATCAAAACTCGTGCAATTAATCCAAAAAAAATTTTCATTACGTATTATCCTTAAAATATTATTATCAGCATAATGCCTTTAAATAAAATTGCTCGCAACCTTTTATGATTACAAACGATACAGAAGTTATATTTAGTCCTTGGGGCAAAGCCCAAAAATCATGCCGCCTAATTAGAGAGACGGTTTTTATTGATGAGCAGAAAGTCCCCCCTTTTCTAGAATGGGACCATATGGATGAAGCTTCTACCCATATCATTTTAATACACAAAACCAATCATATTGGATGTGCGCGTATTTATTATGAAGAAAATTATATCAGGCTTGAAAGAATGGCTGTATACAAAGTATATAGACGACAAGGGTTTGGTTCTTTTTTAATAAAACAAATTATCAGCCATATGAAAAAAAATCATATTTACCAGATTGTAATATCCGCTCAAGCTACAGCGATTCCATTCTATCTAAAGCATGGCTTTTTACAAAGTGGAGATACCTACATGGATGCGAATATCAAACATCAAAGAATGACTCTAAATATCTCGGAGTAATCTTTTTACGGGGGTTGGAATGCCTGCATTACTTAGCTCGGCTCTATTCACCCATAAAAAATCCCTTGGTGTATTTTTATTTATTCTTTCTGTTAGCACAATATAATTAAAATTTATCTGTAATTTATAGTGGCTAAAAATAGCAAGGTGCTGCCCTTGCTTAACAAGATTAAATGGAGTCGCACCCCATAAATCTTGGAGCCATTTTTCAATATATGAGAATTCTTGAATCTCTGGTAGAGACCATAGCCCCTCCCACACAGAAGCCTCTCTCCTTTTTTTTAATAAAATCTGATTGTTTACTTCTACCATAAGTACATTAACTTGCTTTGTAGGAATGGTTTTCTTTGGTTTCTTGGCAGGTATCACCTGACACAGGTTTAGTTTAAAACTTTCACATTTCCTCTGTAAAGGGCAGTTCAAGCAATCCGGCTGTCTTCCTTTGCATATCGTAGCCCCTAAATCCATCAATGCTTGTGTGTATATTTTTATATCCTTAGATGGTAAATTTTCATGGGCTAAATTCCATAAATACTTTTGTGTTTTGGCTTTGCCCGACCATTCCCTAATACCGTAAAAGCGGCAAAAAACCCGCTTAACATTTGCATCCATAATAGGCTCGATACCTCCAAAAGCAAAAGCACATATAGCTCCTGCTGTGGATTTTCCAATGCCTGGAAGGTTAATCAATTCATCAACGTTTATAGGAAATTTTGATTGGTAACTATCTACAATAATTTTTGCAGTTTGCAGAATAAATTTAGCTCTTCGATAATACCCCAGCCCACTCCAATGCCTCATCACTAAATCCTCGTCGGCAGAAGCAAGCTTATCGACCGTCGGAAACTCTTTAATAAATTTTTTAAAATAAGGGATCACAGAGCTTACTTGAGTTTGCTGTAGCATGATTTCTGATATCCATATCCGATAAGGATCTTGCGTTTTCTGCCAAGGCAAATCATGTCTTCCGCTAGACTTGTGCCATACGATAATTTTTTCAGCTATATATTGCATAATTCTTAAACCATCCCGCTGGTAAAATTTTGTAATCCTTGAAAACCTAGCCAATAGATACCGATAAAAAAAACACTAAAGTAAAATATTGAAAAAAATAGCCAAAAAATTGCTACTAAAATAAATAGGCCATCTTTTTCAAATTGGGCTAATGTAGCAAATAAAATTCCAAGGCCTGGGAAAAAATTATTAAATGGAAGTATGCCAAAAGGTATGGCCATCAATATGCCCCCTATAATAAAAATACCACCTTCAATTTTTTGACCTCTTTGGCCCATGACCAGAAATGGCAACCGTGCGCGTGAAATTTTATTAAACCATCTTATGATAATAAGAAAGGTTTTAGCAATCCTATCCCACACCTTAAAGCCTAGCTGCATATTAAGTATTTTGGAATGAAGGGCTGGTTGCGAGTAACCTTTCCACATCTGCCACCCGATCATACTGAATGTCATTCCACCCAAAACGCTAATAGGACCAACTGGAAAGGGTTGCATAAAAGGTAATACAAGAATGAGCGTGATAAGTGAAAATCCAGACCTCTCTAGTTTTCCTAAAATTTCTTTAATACGGATTGGTTTTTTTTTGGAAGTAAGTGCTACCTCTTCAAGCAAATCAGCAAGATTATTATAGCTTTCCATAACGCACTAATAAAAATAGAAAAGCGTAATTATTCCCACAATAATTCTATACCAGCCAAATCCAATAAAATTGTTATGCGCCACATACCGAATAAATAGTTTAATAATGAATAAAGCGCTGATATAAGCTGTCAAAGAACCAATAAAGAAAATTAAGAAGTCATGCTTATCTAATAGATGAAAATTTTTAATAAGGTCATAAAAGCTCGCAGCAATAATAATAGGGATAGCTAAGAAAAAAGAAAATTCCGTAGCAGATTTTCTATCTAGCCCGGATAAAACTCCACCCATAATGGTTGAAGCAGATCTGGACACTCCCGGTATTAATGCAAGGCATTGGGCCATACCAATTAAAAAAGCTTGCTTAAAACTTACGTCAGATTGTTTGGCAACGCTCAAAACGGGCATGCTTTTTTCAATGACAATCATAGCTATTCCCCCAACAATAAGTGCTATAGCAACAGTCACAGGGTTAAACAAATAAAGCTTAATTGCCGAGTGAAAAAAAAAGCCTAAAATTGCTGCTGGGATAAATGCAATGGCAATAGATGCTGCAAATTTCTGAGCTGCAGGATCATGAGGAATGTCAGATATTGTCCGAATTAATTTTTTTCTATACTCCGTGATCACTGCCATAATTGCCCCAAGCTGAATGAAAATCTCAAACACATCACTGGAGCTATTAGAGAAATTTAGTACGTCGGCTGCAATAATAAGGTGTCCTGTTGAGCTAACAGGTAAAAACTCAGTTGCTCCCTCTATGACACCTAAAACAAATGCTGCCCATAATAAATATAAATCCATAATGAAAGTGTAAGCTAGTCGCTATACTTTTTGATAAACTTCCGAGCCTTTCTTTACGAACTCAATAGACTTTTCTTCCATTCCTTTAGTTAATGCCTCGTCTGCTGAAATACCTTTTTTAGCAGCGTAATCTCTAACATCCTGAGAAATTTTCATTGAGCAGAAATGAGGCCCGCACATTGAGCAGAAATGTGCTTGCTTAGCGCCCTCTTGCGGAAGTGTCTCGTCATGAAATTCTTTAGCTTTTTCTGGATCAAGGCCTAGATTAAATTGATCATTCCACCTAAATTCAAATCGTGCTTTCGATAAAGCATTATCTCGAATTTGTGCTCCAGGATGGCCCTTACCCAAATCTGCAGCATGTGCCGCAATTTTGTAAGTAATAATACCTACACGGACGTCCTCTTTTTCCGGAAGACCGAGATGCTCTTTAGGGGTCACATAACACAGCATTGCACAGCCATACCAACCAATCATAGCCGCACCAATGCCGGAAGTGATATGGTCATAGCCAGGAGCAATATCAGTAGTTAAGGGGCCAAGAGTATAAAAAGGTGCTTCATCGCAATGCTCCAACTGTAAATCCATATTCTCTTTAATCATATGCATCGGGACGTGTCCTGGCCCTTCAATCATAACCTGCACATCATGTTTCCAAGCGATCTTAGTCAATTCGCCCAATGTTTTTAGTTCGGCAAACTGTGCTTCGTCATTAGCATCATAAATTGATCCAGGCCTCAAGCCATCACCAAGGCTAAAGCTGACATCATAAGCCTTCATGATTTCACATATATCTTCAAAATGTTCATACAAAAATGATTCTTTATGGTGAGCTAAGCACCAACTCGCCATAATCGATCCACCCCGACTTACAATACCGGTCATACGTTTTGCTGTCATTGGAATATAAGCCAGTCTGACGCCTGCATGAATAGTAAAGTAGTCGACGCCCTGTTCTGCCTGCTCAATTAGGGTGTCTTTAAAAATTTCCCAAGTTAAATTTTCTGCCTTACCATTTACTTTCTCTAAAGCCTGATAAATTGGCACCGTACCAATCGGTACAGGGCTATTTCTTATAATCCATTCACGTGTCTCGTGAATATTTTTTCCAGTAGAAAGGTCCATAACATTATCGGCACCCCACCGGGTCCCCCAAACCATTTTTTCTACTTCCTCACTAATACTTGAACCTAACGCAGAATTACCAATATTGGCATTAATTTTTACTAAAAAATTACGTCCAATAATCATTGGCTCAGATTCGGGATGGTTAATATTTGCAGGAATGATTGCTCTACCTTTAGCCACTTCATCCCTTACAAATTCTGGCGTGATATGGTTTGGAATTTTAGCGCCATGATTTTCTCCCTTATGCTGCTCTTGAATAATATCTGACAAACCCTCTCTTCTTTGATTCTCTCTGATGGCAATAAATTCCATTTCGGGCGTAATAATGCCTTTTCTAGCATAATACATTTGGGAGACATTTTTCCCTGCCTTAGCTTTCCTTGGTTGTCTCTGAAGGTTGAAGCGCATCTTTGCTAGCTCAGGGTCATTTTTTCGCTCGTTCCCGTAAGTTGATGAAGGTCCTTCTAAGATTTCGGTATCTTGCCGATCCTCAATCCACTTTGTTCTTAGGGCTGGCAAGCCATTCTGAATATTAATATTATGTTGTGGGTCGGTATAAGGGCCTGAGGTGTCATACACTAAAACAGGTGCATTTTTTTCTGCGCCAAACTCGGATGGCGTATCTGAAATAGAGATTTGCCTAAATGGCACTTGAATATCGGGGGTAGACCCTTGAATGTATACTTTTTTTGAGTTGGCAAATGATTCTAAAGCGGAAGGGTCGAGATTTGCATCCTCATTAATAAATTCTTTTGCAGTTTTAAGTTGTTTGTCTGTAGTGTTCATAAAAGCTCCTAGTATTATTTTTTTCATCGTAGAAGCAAATCGTTTGCTTTCCTACGGTGGTATAAGCCACATCAGGTTCAAAGGGTTTTTCTCACTATTTAAATGAATTTAAATAGACCCCTAGCAGTAGAACTTTAAATTACGCGAATCTTATTGAATACGCAACCCTGGAAAATTAAAAATTGAATCTTTTTTTCCTAAAATTAGTCTTTAAATAATGATTGGCTCAGATATAATAAATCGGTCCCTTTATTAACCTTTAATTAAGCATCTACAAGCAACTCATGATTGAAAAAAAGCGCTTTAATATGATAGAGCAACAGATCCGTACTTGGGATGTTCTAGACGAACTAATTCTCGCCACATTAAAAGAAATGCCCAGGGAAAACTATGTAGCAAAAGAATTTCAGCAACTAGCTTTTTCTGATACAGAGATTCCTATTGGTCATGAACAAACTATGCTACAACCAAAACAAGAGGCCAGGATTGTTCAATCATTAGCACTGCATAAAAGTGATAAAGTTCTGCATGTTGGGACAGGGTCTGGTTACGTCACTGCATTACTCGCAAAACTAGCCGCAACCGTTCATACCATTGATGTATATCCTGAATTTACTGAACAAGCCCAGCTTCTACACAATCGAGATAAACTGCATAACGTTACTTATGAGACTGGTAATGGTCTATTGGGATCCTTAGAAAAGGCGCCATTTGATGTCATTATTTTTTCAGGGTCCGTTAAAAAGGAGCCTTTAGGATTAAGGGAGCAGCTAGCAATTAACGGAAGGTTGTTTTTTGTGGAAGGTGACAAGCCGATGATGGTTGCAAAAATTATTAAGCGGACTAATGAAATGCAGTATGAAACGACCAACTTATTTGATTGCGTTATTCCATCATTGAAATATGATGTTGCGCCCTCCTGTTTCGTATTTTAATGGGTGCATTAATGAACACACGCCTGCAATGGCATATGAAGAAAGCAACCGTAGTCCTTTTAGTTACATGCATGCTAGCTTTTTCCTCTCATACATACGCCCAGGAAACTGACTTAATTGCTATATACGAAAAAGCGCTAGCGCATGATGCTCTATTAGCGTCCATACGATTTGAAAACGAGGCTACGCAAGAATTAATATCTCAGGGACGGTCTTTATTTCTTCCTAATATTACTGCAACGTTGGACTATGATGACAATAATAATGAAAGAAAGATTTTAACTCCTAGCATTTCAAGCAACGTGCTTCTATCGGGCAACCAAGCCAAATATCATAGTTATGATTACGGAATTACAATTACGCAGCCATTATTTAACTACGGAGCATTCCAGCAATATAAGCAAATTTTATCCCAAACAAGCTTGTCAGAAAAAAAACTGCTTCAAGCGCAACAAGACCTAATCTATCGAGTCGCCTTAATATATTTTGAGACACTTATGGCGAGAGATGAGGTCGGCCTTCTGCAGGCGCAAAAGGCATCGATCAATGAACAGCTCATAGAGTCTGAAGCACGCTATGACGTAGGGCTCATATCTATCACCGATGTTAATGAATCAAAAACTAAAGCAGCTATGATTGATGCGCAAATCATTGCAGCCATTCAAAGACTCAAGATTAAAAACCGTCAAATTGAATCGTTAACCGGCGAGCT
>DGAZ01000021.1:0-3704 GCA_002384685.1 Methylophilales bacterium UBA4017
CCCATCCTAGAAGATATGCCAGGTTGGCAAGAGAATACATTTGGTGTGAATGATTGGAATGCTTTGCCAAAAAATGCACAGAATTATTTATTAAAACTTGAGGAGTTATGTGGCGTACCGCTGCATATTATTTCAACAGGCCCCGAGAGAGACGAGACGATTCTTCTGCATCATCCCTTCAGCAAGGATTAGACGAACCTATGCATAGTTATCCTTGGTACAGCAATTTCCGCCATTTATTTTTAACGAACAAAAAAAAATTATCGCACGCACAGATTTTATATGGTGGCGATAAAGTTGGCCGTAACACCTTGATTCTTGATCTTTGCCAGACACTACTATGCCAAAATATAGCTAGCGATCTTAATCCCTGCAATGAATGTCAGGCATGCCATTGGTTTGAAAGAGCCTCACATCCGGATTTTTATCTCATCGATGATACCGGGGAAACCAACAATATTAGTATTGAAGTAATTAGAGAATTAAAAGATTTTTTTGAATTATCCTCGCACCAACAGGATGGATTAAAAATTGCGGTGATAATGAATGCAGAGAACTTAACGAATGCTAGCGCTAATGCTTTGCTTAAAATTCTTGAAGAACCGCCGAATAATTGCTTTATCTTCTTAACAACAAGTAATCTTAATCAAGTGTTACCCACCCTACGTAGTCGCTCACAATTAATTTCTTTACCGAATCCATCGCCGCAGCAGATCAAAGCATATGTCGAAGAAAACAAGATTGTCGTTGAGCCAGGCCAACTTGAATTTTCAAATAATGCTATGGATGAATTGGTCAATGATGACGATCGATATCGATTAGTGGTCGAGATTATAGACGAATTAAAAAAAGGCAAATCTATTCGTTTAACAAATATAACGACACGTTGGTTAGAGTTTGGTTTGCCTTGGTTTGTTGATGTTATGCAAAAGTGGGTATACGAAATTTTCTTAAGCAAAATGACAAATCGATATTGCTACTTTCCGTTGCAGAAAACTGCAGTGAGTAGCCTTGCCAGTAATTCGTCTTTGCAGAACCTGTTATCATTTCAAAAAAAAATTAACGAAATAAAAATGTATGCAGCAAAACCAGTAAATAAAGACCTCAATTTAGATTTAATTTTGATGGAGTATAAAAAAATTTTTAACTAATTATGTTTATCGACTCACATTGCCATATTAATTTTCCTGAGCTCCATGAACGCATGGATGCAGTGCTATCCGCTATGGAGGATCATAAGGTTTCGCACGCACTCTGTGTAAGTGTCACACTAGATAAGTTTCCCGATATTCTTGCCTTAGCTAATCATAAACAACATATTTTTGCCTCTGTGGGTGTTCACCCAGATTATGAAAATATTACGGAGCCCACCGTGGAGGAATTAGTTGATCTTTCTCGGCATGAAAAAGTCGTCGCGATAGGAGAAACCGGACTGGATTATTTTAGGCTCAAAGGCGACCTAACCTGGCAACGAGAGCGATTTAGAACCCATATTCAGGCAGCCGTTGCAGCTAATCTTCCGCTTATCATTCATACGCGACAAGCACCGGAAGACACCATCCGTATTATGAAAGAAGAGCAAGCAGATAAGGCCAAAGGGGTTATGCATTGCTTTACTGAGTCCTACGAAATGGCAAAACAAGCAATGGACTTGGGATTTTTTATTTCTTTTTCGGGCATCATCACGTTTAAAAATGCCGAAGACTTAAGGGCAACAGTCAAAAAAATACCGCTAGAAAATATGTTGATCGAGACCGACTCACCTTACCTTGCTCCCGTACCGAACCGTGGAAAAATGAACGAGCCATCAAATGTCATTTACGTAGCAGAAAAAATTGCGGAAATTAAAAATATTTCAGTAGAGGAAGTGGCGGAGGCTACCACCTATAACTTTAGTCAGCTATTTACTAAATGCCATTTAAGCTAACTATCCTAGGATCAGGTTCCAGTGCAGGTACCCCCGTAGTCGGGTGTGATTGTGTCGCATGCCAATCAACAAACCCGAAGAACAACCGCACTCGGTGTTCGAGTATTATTCACTTAGCAGACGGTAAAAATATTTTAATCGACACCGGTCCTGACTTGCGTATCCAATCCCTTAGAGAGTCGATTACCCGTGTGGATGCCGTCTTATTCACGCACCACCATGCCGACCATTGCCATGGTATTGATGACTTAAGGGCTTTTTGCCAAATTAATAAAATACAAATACCACTATTTGGTAGTGAATATGTAATGGATCAATTACAACAAAAATTCGGCTATGCTATGGTCGAGCCCAAAGATTTTTGGGAAATTCCTGTGTTAAAACCTCACTCCGTAGCCAGCGCTTTCGAACTCTTCGGGCAAACCATTACACCTATTCCTCTTTACCATGGTAAGTCACTGATTAACGGCTACCGAGTGGGTAATATGGCTTACCTCACGGATGTTTCTGACATACCGGAAAAGTCTATGCAACTCCTGAAAGGGTTGGATGTCTTACTCCTAGATTGCTTACGATTTAGATCGCATCATACCCATTTTAATTATGATGAGAGCATAGCTGCGGCTAGCAAGATTAATGCGGCCAGCACCTACTTAATTCACATGACCCATGAGATGGAATATGAGGATCTGCAAAAGAAACTGCCCGAGGGTATCTATGCAGGCTACGATGGTTTAAAATTATCTATTAATTAATTAACAATATGGAAAAAAATGATGAAGATGTATAAATTTTTTGCAGTCCTTTTTTTATCGACGGTGGTTTTTTCACAGGTGTACGCTGAATCGAAAAGAGTCTATACCGAAGACGAGTTTATTAATGTATTTAGTGGTAAGCCAAAGTCCAGAATAGTAAAGTACCTCGGAGAACCGGATAACAAAAGTATCTCCATTAAACCTAAAGGAGCCAATTCGGTGGTGGGCGCAAAAGTGCGTATTGATCAAGAGAAAAAAGATAAGGCGAAGGTAGAGATGTGGTACTACAATAATGTGGTGGAGTACGCACCAAACAAAACCTATAAATTTGTTGAGCTAACTATGATGAATGATCGAATCGTCAATATTGGTTTCTTTAATCAGTAGGCAGGAGTAAAAAAACCACCCGAGGGTGGTTTTTTTTGTACTTAATATGCCGCAATTATTTCAACATACCTGCTACTTTTTCAGATATCAGTCCAAATACCGATCCCAATACAAAAGATAATGAGGTTACGATAATCGGGTTGGCTAAGTCTAATGCAATAAGATTTGCACCTTCCATATCGAGTGCATCATTAAACCCTGTGCCCATTAATAAAAAACCAAAGGTAGCTGCATAACCAAATACGTTCGCAGGTACGTTGTTTAATTTATCAAAAGCAGTCAGTCCATACACAGTTAATCCAACAGCTATTGGTGCGGCAATACCTACAGCAAGATAGTCATCGAGTAACGCAACGATGCCCACGGCAATTGCTGCCATAACAGCACCGAAAATGGTAGCCGATATAGTTTTTGTTAACGCATCTTTTCCCACCGTAAAGTACGCACCCCAAGCAACAAATCCAGCCCATACTAAAACACCGGGTATAACATTAAGAGCTAAGTAAGTCCAAACTAAGGCGGTTATTCCTAAACTAACACCTAAAGCATTTTTCATTGTATTTCCTCCTGTTGATTTACAAGTAAAACGTTTAAAAGTACCTCTACTTAATTGCAAAATATCAAAGCAATTGCAC
>DGAZ01000021.1:3977-12787 GCA_002384685.1 Methylophilales bacterium UBA4017
AGATATTTTATGGATGATATAAAAGAAGGGGCTAGTCAATTTTTTCACGGGGGATGCCCTCATGACTGTCCTGATACATGCTCAATGGTCTACGAAGTAGCTGACGGAAAATTGAAGGGAGTTAAAGGTAATTCTGAGCATCCGATGACCCGAGGTGGCTTGTGCGTTAAATTAAAAGATTACGAAAAAAGGCATTACCATCCGGATCGCTTACTCTACCCTATGAAACGTGTAGGCCCTAAAGGAGAAAAGCAGTTCGAAAGAATTTCTTGGGATGAGGCCTTAGATACGATTGTTGATCGATGGCAAGACATTATTAAAGAGGACGGACCTCAAGCCATCATGCCGAACAGCTACCTTGGCAATCAAGGTTTAGTCCATGGCCTTAACGGCGGTGATGCTTTTTTTGCGCGCCTGGGTGCGACGGTTACGGAAAGAACTTTTTGTGGTGAAGGTTCCGCCACAGCGTGGCTACTAACCCTTGGCCCTACCGCGGGAGTCGATCCGGAAAGTTTTATTCATGCAAAATACATCATCGTATGGGCGTGTAATTCCGTGAGTACGAATTTACATCACTGGCACATTATTAAAGAAGCGCAAAAGAAAGGTGCGAAGGTCGTGGTGATTGACCCTTATGCATCCAGAACAGCCAAAGAGGCGGATTGGCATATAGCGCCTAAGCCAGGAACCGATGGCGCACTGGCTATGGCCATGATGCATGTCATTATCGGTGAAGGCCTCGTTGATCAAGATTATGTGGATAATTATACCGTCGGCTTTTCGGAGTTAGCGGACAAAGCGAAAGAAAGAACACCTGAGTGGGCAGCAGAAATCACGGGGGTATCGGCGGAAGATATCCGTACTTTTGCTAGAGAATATGCGGCCTCCCAGCCCTCAGCCATCAGAATTGGTGTAGCCCTGGAAAAAAGTTGGGGTGGTAGCCAGGCCATTAGAGCGGTTGCATCACTCCCGGCATTAACCGGCGCATGGCGTCATGTGGGTGGAGGTATTCTGCAATTTCCTGTATGGGAACATCCTTACAAATTCGATGTCATCTGTCGGCCTGATCTCATTCCAGAGGGAACACAGGTCGTCAATAATCTGCAGCTAGGTCGAGTGTTAACGGGTGAACAAGAACTGAAAGTGCCTATCAAGTCAATGATGTGTTGGAATACCAATCCGGTAACCCAATCCACGGAAACGGATAAGATCATCCAAGGGTTAAGTCGTGAAGATTTATTTTTAGTGTCGGCTGATCACTTCATTTCAGATACGGCAGCCTATGCGGATATTTTACTTCCAGCATCTATGGGAGCAGAAATGGAAGACATGATTTTATCCTGGGGCCATTTATACCTTACCTACAATACCAAGTGCGTAGAATCTCCAGGCGAGGCCATCCCTAATAATGAAATATTTAGAAGGCTAGCAAAGCGTCTTGGCTTTGAGGAAGATAACTTCAAATGGAGTGATGAAGAATGCCTAGAGCATTATGTGGATTGGGATGCCCCTGCATGTGATGGTATTGATTTGGCTTACATGAAAAAACATGGTTATGCACGATTGAATGTCGGCACCAAAGATAATCGCGCACCGCACAAGGAAGGTAATTTCCCAACCCCATCCGGGAAATGTGAATTTCGTTTGGTGGGAGCGAAAAATTTTGTAGCAGGACCATTTAGGCAAATGTATGACGGTTTCCAGCCAGGGCAGGATATCCCGGAATTGCCGGATTATGTTCCCTCAAAAGAAACGGCATCAGCCAACCCCGCATTGTTTAAAAAATACCCATTAAATATTCTTGCACCCAAGAGCCATGGTTTTATTAATTCATGTTATGCCAATATCGAGAATAAGCTTAAAGGTCAGGGTGAGCAATCTGTGCTCATCAGTCAAGCGGATGCCATGGACCGCGGAATACAAGAAGGAGAAATGGTCCGAGTATTTAATGACCGAGGGGGCTTTGACGCGGTAGCTAAAATCACCCCCGATGTAGGCGCGGGCATTGTCGTTGCCACACTCGGTTATTGGCGGCAATTAAACAACGGGACGGTAAACTCGGTCAGTTCGAGCGCCTTTGGTGATATGGGTAATGCACAAACCTCGCATGATTGCTTGGTCGAAGTAAGGACAATGTAAATAGATAAAGAGGCGAATACCAACAGGCAATTAGCACTTATTAATGCCTCTTATCAAGCGTTGACAAACAAAACTTTACCACTAACCGGCGAAGGGAATCTTGTCGAGTCTTTTGATGCGTGCCCATATCCTATTGCCAGCCACGACCATCTATCCCTTTTTAATTATGCCAATACGGCGGCATTAGCCTTATTTAAGACTAGTCTCAACGACATCATCGGTGTCCACTCCACTGTATCGGCACCGGATTTTGCTCAGCAAGAGCGTGAACTATTGCTGGCAACAGTAACCCAGCATGGCTACTCGGAAAACTATCAAGGTACGCGAACAACATTTGACGGCACGTTATTTCAAATCCATAATGCCACGGTGTGGAATATAATCGATGAATCTGGCCATTATCACGGCCAAGCCGTGTTAATTTTGGAGCATACCTATCTATGAGTAAAAAAAATTCACCTGCAAAGGTGTTGTTCGCCAGTCTGGCGGGAACCACGATAGAATTCTTTGATTTTTATATCTATGCCAATGCGGCGGTCTTAGTCTTTCCTGCATTATTTTTCCACGCATCGAATCCGACTACCGAGATGCTACAGTCCTTAGCCACTTTCTCGATAGCTTTTTTTGCTAGACCTCTAGGGTCGGCATTTTTTGGTCATTTTGGTGACCGCATTGGACGCAAGGCAACCTTGGTTGCCGCGTTATTAACGATGGGTATTTCTACTGTAGCAATCGGATTATTACCGACCTATCAGACCGTAGGTATACTTGCCCCTATCCTCTTAATCATCTGCCGTTTTGGTCAGGGATTTGGCTTGGGTGGTGAGTGGGGTGGGGCGGTCTTATTGGCCGTGGAAAATGCACCACCAGAGAAAAAAGCTTGGTACGGTATGTTCCCTCAGCTGGGTGCGCCCATAGGCTTAGTGCTTTCGGGCGGTATTTTTCTCTACCTGTCCAATAGCCTGACCGAGGAACAGTTTTTTGATTATGGCTGGAGAATCCCTTTCTTGCTCAGCTCGGTATTAATTATTATCGGTCTTTACGTCAGGCTCAGCATTTCAGAAACCCCAGAGTTTGAAGCCAACAAAAAGAAAAATAAGACCGTGGCTATCCCCTTTATGACTGTATTCAAAGAGCATGGTAAACCACTTTTCTTAGGAACCTTTATTGCCCTTGCGACTTTTGTTCTTTTCTACTTAATGACAGTATTTATTGCGAGTTGGGCTATCACTGATTTGCATATTACACGGGAACTTTTTTTAGAATACCAAATTGCTTCGGTCTTTTTCTTTGCCCTGCTTATCCCGATCTCTGCCTTACTTGCCGATCGCTATGGACGAAAGTTGATACTGATGGCAGCCTCAGCATTCATCATAATCTTTGGTCTTATGTTGGGCTATCTTTTAGGGTCTTCGGATTCGGTAGAGATACTCGTGACTTTATCAATTGGTATGGCATTGATGGGTTTCACCTATGGTCCCTTAGGCACCATCTTATCTGAACTCTACCCGACAAATGTGCGGTATACCGGTTCGTCTCTGTCATTTAATTTGGCAGGTATTGTTGGTGCATCATTTGCCCCATTTATCGCCTTATGGCTTTCAAGCACCTACGGTGTTGCCTACGTCGGTTATTATCTTGCCCTAGCCGCGGTCATATCCTTGGTATCCATTAAGTTGTCGTCAAAAGCTAAGGACCTATAGGGTGCTGTTCTATGCTTAAATTGTTGGCATGGTATGACTATGTTTTACGATTAGCCACGCATGCTAAGGCCACCTACTACTTATTTTTTTTAAGCATGGCCGAGTCCTCTTTTTTTCCCATTCCACCGGATGTTATGTTGGCGCCGATGTGTTTAGCGCAACCTAATCGAGCATGGCGATTGGCTTTTGTCACGACGATAGGTTCGGTCTTGGGGGGAATGATAGGCTATGGAATCGGTGCTTATGCCTTTGGCTATATCGAGCCCATATTATTGGAAAGTGGGTACATGGATAGTTACCTGCATGCGGTGAGTTGGTTTGAGGAGTGGGGTTTTTGGGCTATCTTCGTCGCCGGTTTTTCCCCCATACCCTATAAAGTGTTTACCATTGCAGGGGGCGCAATGAACATGGCATTTCTACCTTTTGTGATAGCTTCTCTCATTGGTCGAGGCGCACGCTTCTACTTGCTCGCTTTCTTGGTCAAAGTCTTTGGTCAAAAAGCCGACGGCCTGGTGAGAAAGCATATGGATAGAATAGGGTGGTTCATCGTAGCCATAGTCTTGATCGGTATCATCGTGCTATCAACGCATTAGGGAGCTCGATTAAATTGACTATGATGAAAAGAATGATTGTTTTATGGGTGTTGGCGCCGACCCTAGCATGGTCAGAATCGACCTGTGACTTTGATTACTTGAAATCCGAGCTGCCTAACATTTATGCAAAAATTGTAGAAAAGACTGACACCCTCCCTAAGGTATTTTCCTTTTGTGACAATGAGTACCACTATTTATTTAACGTCAGCATGTTTCAAAAATTTAATAACGGGCAAGGCATCACTCGGTCGCTAGAAAAAGATTTGTTCAGTTATTTGTTAGAAGAATTTGATGCTAACAGTTACAGCAGAACGAGTCTGATGGTAAGAAAAGATCAGCAACTCGAATTAGTCACGACAGTCACCAATCGCCATCCATTTAAGGCAGAGGAAATTATTCAAGAAGTTTTTATTGATGAAAAGCAACAACCACGCATTACGTATGGGAACCTCGCGGTATTTGAACGGCCGCAATCGATCTTTGCGAAGTTTTTTGAGCCCACAACTATTTCCGAAGAAGACAGGCTTTATCTGGAGAAATTTAAGCCTTTTCTCGGATTGCATCGGCTGAACTAACCGAAAGTTATTCAGTCCCAACACAATTACGCAAGGTAATTATTGTTTATGTTTGTTTTTTAAAAATACAGGATGCTGCAGATGAAAAAATTACTACTCGTTAGCTTATTATTCCCCACCGTCATTTTTGCAGAATTACTCAGCGTTGACTTGATTTGCAGGGGCGCAGTGGTGACCTATTGCGAAGATTTAACCACTTGTGGAAGTGAGCCGGCTATGGAGAAGATTAAAATTGATGGCAATACCCTGGTGCATAAAGCTCTTGGCAATCATTTCCTTCATGTCGATTCCACGACTGTCAGCATGCAAGAGCTGGATGAGGATGGAAGCATTGGCTTCTCCTTCAATATTAATCGAAAGACCGGCACCATAGAAATCATTAGAGGTTGGGGAAGGCCATACCATTTTACGGGTCAGTGTGAGCTGGACAGGTTAGATGCATTCAAGTAATGAGGGCGCATTGATGATTACCGTATTTTATGATGATAGATGCCGCTTGTGCTCTAAGGAGATAGCTTTTTATCAAAAGATTAGCGCAGATGGTTATTTTTGCTGGGTAGGCATTTCAAGCAACCAAGAAACATTAGAGCGATTAAATATAAGCCTTGTCGATGCTCTTATGTATCTGCATGTTAAGGACTCAAACGGATCTGTGCTTAAGGGCGTAAATGCTTTTATAACGATATGGCGACGCCTGCCTTACTTCAGATGGCTAAGCTTTGTTATTTCGTTGCCTATTATTTTCCACCTCTCTTCTTTGTTTTATACGGTTTTTGCTAAATACCGTTTTGCCCGACTACCCCATTGTCAGACAGCATTAACAGTCAATAATAGGAAGTTATGATGGTCACAAATAGATGAAGAGTATTCTAATCATTGGAAGTGCTGTAGATGCTCAAAGGGTTAAGGCTTGGGATCTCACTAAATTCTCAGTATGTGTAGTCATCAATAATGCCTGGCAGTTAACAAAAGATTGGAATTACTTAATACACCCTGATGACATGCCGAAAGAAAACCTTCCACCCATGCACGCCCTAAGTGAAAAACAATCTTTCATAACCTCGCGTGAGTATGTCCCCGTACAAAACCATTTTGGTGGTTTTGTTTATGCAGGAGGCACCATGGCATTTACTGCAGGGTATTGGGCTCTTGGGGCATTAAGCCCTGATGTCATCGCCTACATTGGTTGCGATATGATCTATCCTGAAAAGATAGATAAAAAAAGTCATTTTTACGGAAACGGGGAGGCAGATCCATTGCGTAAAGATATTACCTTGCAGTCCTTGGAAGCTAAGTCTGTAAGGCTTATGGCTTTGGCCCACATAAATGATTGTGTGATCGTTAATTTATCTGAACTGCCAGCATCCAGGCTTTCATTTCCGCGCGCACCAATAGATGCTCTACTATCAAAAGATACCTCGCCTGTAATTCTAGACGAATACAATGCCAACCTTAATATGAGGATTGTTAACGAGGCTTTGTATGAAGAGGTTAGGTTGGGTTATATGGTCCCCTCGGGTCGTTATTGGGAAGATGATGAAAAGTTTGACGCAAGAAAGTTAAGCACTATAGATTCAATGTGGGTAGAATCTTACGCTAATTTATTGTAGAACTTTATTGCTTGTTTGTTATCCTATCAATCATGAGGCTCTTTAATCAAACATTCATTGAGAAAAAAATTGAGAAGACTATCTGATGTTACTCCGAACTTTTTTAATAGCTTTTGCTTTGCTGACCTTTTTTTTCATGCACTCCTCATTAACCATTGCCGGAGATAAGAAATTGAATGACTTAAGTAGCATCCTTAATGGAAAAGATTTAGCCAAAGAACAGCTTGTAGTTTTTGAGTCAGAGACCTGTAGTTCATGCAAGGCATTTAACAAGGAGATCATAGCTAACTGGAAATCAGCATTAAAGATTAAAAAAACGTATAGTATGAAGGCCCCGACAGGATGGGAGCTCAAAGAAGACTTATGGGCAACTCCCACCATCATTTTATTTGAGGATGGCAATGAAGTTTCTCGCTATACAGGTTACGATGGTAACAAACAGGCATTTTGGCAATGGCTGGGTTTGCAAACGCTAACGCCTGAACAAAAGAAAATTGCCTTTGAAAGTGGTACCGAGAGGGCTTTTACTGGATCCTTGCTAGATAACCATGCACCAGGTTTTTACGTTGACCCTATTTCAGGTGAGCAATTATTCCGCAGTGATAATAAATTTAATAGCGGCACTGGATGGCCCAGCTTTTTCAACCCCGTTCCTGGATCTATTATCTACAAGGACGATGGCCATAGGGTCGAGGTATTAAGTGCAAGCTCAGGCATTCATTTAGGCCATGTCTTTAATGACGGCCCACCACCAACAGGAAAGCGTTACTGTATCAATAGTGCCGTCTTGAAATTTGTTGCCGACTAATCTTTTTGGGTTGCATGTTGCAGGGAGCACTAACTTCTCCATCATTCACTCGTAATATATTGCTCTATGAAAAAACTATTAACTATTTTGGTGCTGATGCTAATGAATAATCCGATACATGCTGAAAACGATGAACAAACCTTTCAATTGGCTTATTTAGCCGGGGGTTGTTATTGGGGACTAGAAGAGCTGATGCGAAATATTCCTGGTGTTATTACCACCAAGGTAGGTTTTTCTGGCGGCCACATAAAGAACGTATCCTATAAGGAGGTAGGAAGAGGAGACACCGGTCATGCCGAGAGTATAGAAATTCAATTTGACAGTCAGGCGCTCAGTTACGAGGACTTACTGTTCCATTTCTTTAAAATGCATAACCCAACCACCCTCAACCAACAAGGCAACGATAAAGGGACGCAGTATAGGTCAGCAATTTTCTATGCTAGTGAGCAACAAAAAAACACAGCACTCAAAACCATTGGTGTAGTAGACCAATCAAACGCATGGGGCGATCCGGTTAAAACCGAGGTTGTTCCCTTTTCCGCTTTTTATCCCGCAGAAGAGGCGCATCAAAAATACCTTGTAAAGAATCCCGATGGCTACAGCTGCCACTTTGTCAGGAAGTTTGATTTCACCAAGAATTAAGTTTGCTGCCCTCTAACCAATAATAAATAGAAACCCAAATTAACTGTCAAAAAGAATCAAGCATTCACTATTCCGTGATCGTAAAAGAATGACTGCTTGGAGAAAGTTCTGAGTGAATGAGCTATCTTGTATGCGTTAAGCAATTGGTAGGATTGACCCATACCCCACCGAGTTAATAAGGTTATACCTCTATATATAACAAGGATGAGAGGAGGGCAGCTTGCTGTTACTTTAGGAGTACATCACATAGATTGCGACTAAAACTAAACCTATAGCCATAGCGGCTAATTTTTTTTTGTTTGAGGATTTATTAGATTGATTTTTTAATAATCCGTTTTTCCACTTCATTAAATCATCATGATTATGTGCGGCCATACGATTCTCCACTTGTTAAAATTCTTACCTAAATTTACCTTAGAATCATCCAGCCGTCCACAACATTTATAACAGATCCTTTACGACATAGTTGACAAAGAATTGAGGGGTAAGCGTGATTTTCCTAAGTGCCTTATAAATCTTGCTGAGTTTTACCGAATAGTATATATTTATTTTATGACCGTCCATAGAACAGTACCCATTGTTAATAACGGTCAGTAACTAAAAGCAAACCACGACCAAAAGTCTTACCTTGTTTTATAAGATGATTGAATAATTTTGTGCATGAAAACATAGGATTAAACGTGATTTACTTTTATTGCTCATAGGCAGAAGTAATTATCTTTAAATATGTTGAGTTGCTC
>DGAZ01000007.1:0-12180 GCA_002384685.1 Methylophilales bacterium UBA4017
ATCATGGAATCGGTTAAGTGGGTCCTTGGGTCGTCTTCAGCAAAAGACATGAGAGGGGAGTCTATGGATTCCGTTATTTTTAATGGGACTGATACCCGGCAAGCAATTGGAAGGGCCAGTGTTGAGCTTGTGTTCGACAATTCGAATGGAGCTGCACCTGCAGAATGGGCAAGTTATGCCGAAATATCGGTAAAACGCATCATCGAAAAAGAGAAGGGCTCTACCTATCAAATTAACAACACTACGGTTAGAAGAAAGGATGTCGCAGACCTATTTCTAGGAACAGGCTTAGGTGCAAGAGGCTACGCTATGATTGGACAAAACACGGTTTCTCAAATAGTAGAGGCAAAACCTGAGGAGCTTAAGAATTACCTGGAAGAAGCTGCAGGAGTGAGTAAGTACAAAGAAAGAAGAAAAGAGACCGAGTTCAGGCTAAGAGATACACGCGACAACCTCGAACGAGTCAATGATTTATTGAGGGAAATAAACCAGCAAATTACTAAACTAGAATCCCAAGCCCAAACAGCTAAAAAGCATAATGACTTTCAGGAAAAGTTGAAATTAACCCGCGCACAGATTCATTTACTGAAAAAGCGCATAGCCAATAGTGTATGGGAAGAGACGAAGGAAGCCGTTGCAAAAATAACCATTCAACTCGATAAATATAAAGCAGATCTTACCAACATAGAGGCGGCTGTTGAAACTGCAAGGCAAGAGCATATACAAGCATCGGACTCAATCAACATTAGTCAGGCGAAATTTTATGAAATGAATTCCTCGGTCACTGATACAGAAAATAGACTAAATAATCTAAATGAAAAAATTGCAAGACTTGCTCAGCTAAAAGAAAGCAGCCAAAATAAATTCAATGAATATGAAAGCTTAAATGAACAGCTAACCAACCAGCTCAACGAAAACGAAGCCGATTTATCCAAAAATCAGCAACGGATGACTGCGCTTTCCCAGCAGCTAGAAGAGAACCGAGAGCAGCATAACAATGCCGAGGATCATTTCAAAAAAGCGAACCAGTATTGGCAGGAAAGCAGTAAAAAACTTCAGTCTATGGTTGAGCAACTTAATGTTGAAAGCGCTACCGTAGATCTATCAGAAGGTATTATTCGCGATTTAAACAGCCGTATTGCTTCACTAGGGGTTGAATTAAAAGGGCTTGAAAGTACATTGATCGAAGTTAACAAGCCAGAAGCTTTACAAGACTGTGAAGACGCCCTTAAGAATATGGTTACAGCGTTAGATGATGCCAATAGGCAACAGGCCAACCTAATTGAAACAGGCAATACTCTGAATGACTCCATATTGCTACTCAAGCAAGAAGTAAGTGAGGCGGAGATTAACATCAGCACACTTAAACAGATGGATAGTGAGGAGATTGATCCAAGTAAATTGAATCATTGGCTGGATAGTATTGGCTCGACAGATAAAGAAAATATCTTTACCCATATTAAAATTAGCGATGGCTGGGAGGCCGCTTTAGGTAATATTTTAGGTCCTAAAATTAACGCCTACCAATCGATTGGCAAAAGTATTCCTAAGGAAAAAAGGCCCCCTTACTCTATTACGATTATTACATCCAAGAACTCGATTAATATGCCAAGTAATAGCAAGTTAAAGTCCGCTCTCGATGTGGTAACCATTGCTAAAACAGAAATACAGCCGGCAATTCGTGAATGGCTTAACCATGTTTATATTGCTGAGCAAGAGGGCATAGAATTAGAAAGCAAAAAACTTAATCCTGGTGAGATATTAATTGCCAAAAATGGTGATGTTTATGGAATGAACTATCAAATTCTTAATAAGGAATTTAGTGGTGAGAGTAATCATCTTCAGCGTATGAAAAAGATTGAAGTATTTGAGAAAAAACTTCCTGGCTTGAAAGAAAAGCTTCTGTTAGCTGACGGAGCCAGCACGAAAAATAAAAACAAACAGCAGGCGTTAAAAGAAAGTCTGGAGACCTTACAGACAAAGAAAATAAACCTTGAAGAACAAAGAAACGCAGAGCTGATTGAATATAACAAACAATTAAATCTTGTCGAGGTTAATAAAAGTCGAGCCGAGGCAGTCAGAAAAGATATAGAAAACCTTTCGTTGCAAGTTAAGGATAGCATCCAAAAACTCAATGATAAAAAAGCTTCGATAATAAATATTAGCAAAAATATAGGGTCGATAAGGTCCGAAAATTCGACGCATAATGACTTAAAGAACCAGGCGGAAAAGCTTTTTTCAGAGAAGCGCACCCTGTTTAATGAGAGCGAAAAATTAGAGCAAGAAATAGGTTACAACGTTAAGGTTCTGGTCAATAAAATTACTGATGTGCGGGATAGGTTGGATAGGCTTGCTAAAGATAAGGATGAGTTGTTAAGTCAATTGAATGAATCTAATGATGATGGTCAGCACGACAACATAACCGAGTTGCGAGATGAATTAAAACGCAAATTAGAATTAAAAGAGAATGCAGAAAAAGAGCTTGTCCTCACAAGGGAGAGGGTGTCTGAAAAAGAAAGTAAATTAAGGATGAATGAAACCGCTCGATTAGAAGCGCAACATGCAATCAACCCAGTGACCGAATCACTTCAACAAGCAAGACTTAATGAGCGGGAGGCGACCGTGGTATTTGAGCAGTGTTGCCAAGCACTTAATCAATGCAATATCACGGAAGATGTTTTAGATAAGGACCTAAAAGACGGCATCGAATTACCTGATCTAGAAGAGCTTTACGAGACACTTGGGGAAAAAATAGAACGTTTGGGTCCGGTAAATTTAGCCGCCATATCAGAGCTAGAAGGTATCCGGGAAAGACAAACCTATATCCAGAAACAAGTACAGGACCTTCAGGATGCCTCAAAAACACTTCAAGATGCTATCCAAAAAATTGATGCCGAAACCCGTGAAAAACTAAAATTAACCTACCAAGAGGTGAATAAAAACTTTAATGAGTTTTTCAAAACCTTGTTTAACGGCGGTCATGCTCAGCTCGAACTGCTTGGCCAAGAAATTCTTGATACCGGGATTCAGGTAGTAGCTCAGCCGCCTGGTAAAAAAAATACCACCATTCATTTGCTATCAGGTGGGGAAAAAGCAATGACAGCAATAGCCCTCGTTTTTGCCTTATTTAAACTTAACCCTTCACCTTTTTGCCTTATGGATGAGGTGGATGCGCCACTGGACGACTCTAATACTGAGCGATTTTGTGAGGTAGTTAAGAGCATGTCTAAAAACACACAATTTCTTTTTGTTTCGCACAATAAAGTAACGATGGAGATAGCCGAGCAGCTTATAGGGGTAACGATGCAAGAGCCTGGAGTATCGAGAATTGTCGAAGTTGATCTTCAGCAGATTCAATCAATGGAGTTATCGGAATAATCTTATGAGTGACGTACAGCTGGCACTGCTAATTTTTGGGTTGATTATTATTATTATTATGATCATTCATAACTGGGCCCAAATCCGCAGTCATAAAAAGGTAAAAGCAAAGCTTGATTCAACAACTATTGGGATTAGTGACGATAATGACCCACTTTTTCAATCGGCAGAATTCGAAGTTAATGAGGCATCCGTGGGCAACCCAAGCTCTCAATCAGAAGGATCAGCAAAAATGATCTTCGATAACTTGCCTGACGGGATCTTTCCTGAAGTAGAGTCAGTTGCCTCGATAACATGTAGCGGCATTCAGGATAGCTTACAACATCTATTTCTCGATAAAGTCTTAGCGATAAATGGGTTAAGAATATACATCAGAAATGGCAGTGATATCTGGGCCACTGAAAGTGCGGTTGAGGAAGGGGTGCGATTTAATCAAATTCTTATTGTTCAGCAGCTAGTATCAAGAAGTGGGCAGTTACAGCAAGAGTCTATCAACAGACTCCTTGATTATGTTAATGAGGTAAAAATTGCCGTTAATGGGACGTTATTTTGGCTCTTTAATGAAGAGATAAGCGTAGAAAGTAAAAAGTTAAATGATATGTGCAGAGAGGTTGATCGTGCACTTTCTTTAAAAGTGCTACCGAAAAGTGATACCGCATTTCATCCTGCAGCGCTCATCGATTTTTTTAAGGACCCCAATATTAACAAACCCGATAATACTGTCCATAAGTTATTAAACTCTCAGAATCGGGAGGAAGTAATTTGCGAGATATTAAGCCTTTCTGGTAAACCACTAGAAATTAATTACGAAGCATTTATCCAAGGCATTATTTTCAAAATGGATGTACCCAATACTAAGAATATTACCCACGCCTTTAATGAAACGATTAAAATTATCAGGGAGTCATGCTCACAACTAAACGGCACATTGGTTGATGTGGGAGGAAAGCCGATGAATGACGATTACATAAGTAAGGTTTATGTTTACCTGAAAGGTGTCGAGCAGAAAATGTTATCGAAAAAAATAATTCCTGGCAGTGAGTTAGCAAAAAAAATATTTTCCTGATGAACCATAAAAACACCATAGAGCTGAGACTTGCTGAGCTAAAGGAGCTAATCTCACAGCACAATTATAGTTACTATGTTCTTGATGACCCCACCATACCTGACGCTGAATTTGATAAATTATTTCTGGAAATTAAAACAATAGAAGAGCAATATTCTGATTTAATTACCCCTGATTCCCCCACGCAAAGAGTGGGTGGCCAACCTAATAAGTCATTCAAACAAATAACCCACCAACGGCCTATGCTATCGCTGGGCAATGCTTTTGATGAGGCAGATCTAAATGTCTTTGATAAGCGAATTAGAGAGGAGTTAGGAGCTGACGGTATTTCTTATATAGCCGAGCCAAAATTTGATGGCCTTGCTGTAACTATTATGTATGTTAATGGAGAGCTTAACCTTGCAGCAACCCGAGGAGACGGAAGTGTGGGTGAGGATGTTACACACAATATAAAAACCATAAAATCTATACCACTAAAGCTAGGTAAAACTGCACCCCAAGGAGTTATTGAGGTAAGGGGCGAGGTTATAATGCTGAAAAATGACTTTGAAGACTTGAACAAAAAGCAACTCTCAGCCAGCGAAAAAGTATTTGCCAACCCTAGAAATGCGGCCGCAGGAAGTCTAAGACAGCTTGATCCGTCAATAGCCGCATCACGACCTTTGAGTTTTTATGCGTATAGCGTGTTTTGTGAAAATAAGAAATTAGACTCGCAACTGGAGGGGTTGGAGTTTTTAAGGCAACTATTGATACCGACGAGCAGCCTAACAAAAAAAGTCGAGGGTGTGGAGGGAATGATTAACTTTTATAATGCAATAAATAACACAAGAGATAAGCTTCCTTTTGATATAGATGGGGTTGTTTACAAGGTTAACTCATTGAACATGCAAGACGAGCTGGGCTATGTATCTCGGGCACCGAGGTGGGCTATTGCGCATAAGTTTGCCGCCGAAGAGGCCATGACTACCATTATGGGTATCGATGTCCAGGTGGGTCGTACTGGGTCTATAACCCCAGTTGCTCGACTTAAGCCCGTGGTGGTAGCTGGAGTCACCGTAACCAATGCCACGCTTCACAATGAGGACGAGTTAAGGCGTAAAGATATTCATATTGGTGATTTTGTAATGGTCAGGAGAGCAGGGGATGTAGTGCCTGAGGTCATCAAAGTTGTCTATGAGAAAAGGCCCGAGCTGATAAAAAGATTTGAAATGCCGACAAGCTGCCCTGAATGCTCTAATATCCTTACCAAAGAAGAGGGGGAGGCTGTTCTAAGGTGTAATGCAGGCATGTTATGCCCCGCACAGCGAAAACAAAGCATCATGCATTTTGCATCAAGAAAAGCGATGGATATTGATGGGTTGGGAGAAAAAATTATTGACCAGCTAATAGAGTCGGGTTTAGTTATGTCCGTATCAGACCTATATAAAATCCAGGAGGACGACTTATTAAAATTAGACCGTTTTGCTAAAAAATCCGCTGAAAATCTTATAGCATCGATAGAAAAATCAAAGAAAACAACGCTGGGTAAATTTATTTACGCATTAGGCATAAGGAATGTTGGGGAAGCAACGGCCTACGACTTAGCAAAGCAATTTGGCTCAATGGATAAGATTATGAATGCTAATAGAGAGTCCTTGCTTAATATCCATGATATAGGACCCACAGTAGCGACCTCTATCGAAAAATACTTTCATACAGAGACAAACAGGCAGCAAGTGAGCATACTCCTTGATGAGGGGTTACAATGGGAGCCAGTCGAAGAGGGGGCAGGGATCGTCAGCAATGAACTTGATGGTCTAACCTTTGTCTTGACAGGGTCGCTTAGCAACCTAAAAAGGGATGAGGCTAAAGATCTCATTCTTGCTTGTGGAGGCACAGTTTCTGGTTCAGTTTCAAAGAAAACCCATTACGTTGTAGCTGGTCTTGATGCTGGAAGCAAGCTCGATAAGGCAAATGCGCTTGGTGTTGAGGTAATCGGCGAAGACAAATTATTACAATTAACAAAAAAAAGGCTAATATGAAACGAGAATCTACATTAAGTTATATCTTTATTTTATTGTTTTCTAATGGAGTTTATGCATACGATGCAAATAATAAATGTGAAAATTTACTCAATGCTGGGGCCAATGAAAAAGCCATAGAGGAATCAAAAAAACTTGAACATAAGTACGATGCTAACTTTTGCGCCGCAAAAGCCTATTACCGTAATGGAAATCTAAAGGCATCCATCGCAGCGTTTGATGAAAGCCTAAAATACCCTGATTTACCTATAGATCAACTGTTTGCCTACCTTTACAAAGGTATAGCCGAGAGAGACATAGGGGAATTAAAGACTTCGTCAGCGACATTTACCAAGGGCTTAGACACAGCAGCTCTAGGGAACAGTAAATACATGCAAATGGAGCGTAAATTCTTATATCAACTGGGTAATAATGCCATTAAGGATAAAAACGGATTTGATGCTGTCGACTTTTATAGTAAATCACTGGTTATATCATCGAACGATGACGAGCGTGCAGAAGGTTTTGCGGGGCTTTCAGTTGCTTATTTTCAGTCAAATAAGATAGACCAGGCCATTGAAAATGGGGTCAAAGCTTCAACCACCTACCAACGAACCGGCAAATTAAGTGAATACGCAGATATGCAGCTAACTTTAGCCTCCTACGAGTCATTAAATGCTAATTACCCTCGCTCCCTTAGACTTCTACAGTCTATTGAAAATTTTGCCAAGACAAATGGAAGTCAGTATTACGAAGCTAAAGCCCTGATCGCTATGTCGGATGTATATGACTTATCTAAACAGCCAAAATTAGCTAGTGAGGCTCTGGATAAAGGGGAGGCTATTGCGAAGGCAATAGGGGCTGCTGATTTACTCCGATAAACTAGATCCATACTTAATTTTACATAATATACATTATACGAACTATAATAACTACAACAGAGAGGATAAGTGATGGAAAATAACAAACAATGTGGCTGTAAATGGCATACCCTGTTTCGCTGTGCATTGGGTACGGCATTCTACGTATTAGGGATTCTTGCATTTATTAAATACCTATTAGGTTAATACAGCTCAATTAATAAACAAATGAATTAAGACAATATTTAAATTGTACGTTTGACTGGATAGTTCACAGGTCTGATAAGTACGAATAGTGTGACGCGTTTGTTTGTGTGAAATATATTGTTAAAGAGCACAACTTCGATACAACGCTTGTGCTACCCCTGCTTAATTAGCTTCCACTTCTTCATTCCTTCCTTATGTACGGACAACCCTCTAGTATCAACAGCAACTGTAACGGGCATATCTTTAACCTCAAATTCATGGATAGCCTCCATTCCGAGATCATCAAAAGCTATAACTTTTGAGGCTTTAATTGCTTGAGAAACAAGGAAAGCTGCCCCACCTACGGCTACTAAATACACCGCCTTGTTCTCTTTAATCGACCTAATAGCATCATCACCCCTTTCCGCCTTACCTATCATCCCTGTAACTCCATAGTGGCTTAGTATTGTGTCGGTATATTTGTCCATACGGGTTGCAGTAGTAGGGCCCGCAGGGCCAACTACTTCATTTCCAACAGGATCTACAGGACCCACGTAATAAAGAAATTTACCCTTTAAACTCAAACCGCTTGGTAAAGGCATATGATTTTTAGCTAAATCGTTTAGTCTTTTATGTGCCGCATCTCGGGCGGTTAATATTTTTCCGGTCAGCAATAAGTTCTGCCCAATTTTCCAGCCCTCCTTATCTTTATCTGTGAGCTCATCTAAATTCACTTTTATGGCCAATTCTTCCGGTTTCCACACCGTTTTTGGCCACAGACTAAGGTCTGGTGGAGTTAGGTTGACCGCTCCATCCCCATTCATCTGAAAGTGGATATGTCTGTTAGCAGCACAGTTTGGAATGATGGCAACGGGAAGTGATGCGGCATGGGTCGGGTAATCCTTAATCTTTACGTCCAGGACTGTTGTTAACCCGCCGAGACCCTGGGCACCAATTCCGAGGTTATTCACTTTCTCATAAATCTCCAGCCTCAGCTCTTCGATGAGATTTTTCGGCCCATTCTTTATTAATAGTTGAATGTCAATGGGGTCCATCAAAGACTCTTTTGCTAATAACATCGCCTTATCTGCAGTACCGCCTACACCAATACCCAAGACGCCGGGGGGGCACCACCCTGCTCCCATCTTCGGCACCGTATCAATAATATAATCTACTAAGCTATCTGATGGGTTAAGCATTTTTAACTGGGCTTTATTTTCAGAGCCCCCGCCCTTAGCGGCGACAATCACCTCAATCTTATCGCCTTTTACCAAGCTAATATGCGTAATTGCCGGAGTATTATCTTTAGTATTAAGTCTGTCACCCAGCGGATTATTAACAATGGATGCTCTTAGCGGGTTATCTTGGTTAAGGTACGCCCTTCTTACCCCTGCATTTACCATCTCCTCCACTGTCGATGATGATTCCCATACCACACCCATTCCCTGTTTAACAAATACCGTAACAATACCTGTGTCTTGGCAAAGAGGTCGGTTACCGTAAGCCGATAGCTTAGAGCTTGATAGAATTTGTAGGATGGCATCTTTAGCTGGCACCGATTTTTCTAACTCATAGGCTCGGGTCATGGCTAGTATAAAATCTTCTGAATGATAGTAAGAGATATATTGCAAAGCTGAAGCAATAGACTCTACAAAATCTTTTTCTTTAATTACGCTCATTATCGTATGGTTGAGAATGCTGTAGCAGTTGATCGGTTGATATCTTTCCTCAATATTTTACCATTTTTAGTTCGCGGGAAATCGTTAGTGATGTAAACAATTTTTGGGGCTTTATAAGATGCCAGGTTAGCCCTCCCATATTCGACTAAATCATCGGGGTTGATGTTTATGCCTGATGCGAGAACATAAACAACAACAAGCACTTTGTCGCCGGATACCTCCCCAATAGCTGCGCAATCACTTACCTGCGGATGCGCCTTAAATACGCGTTCAATTTCATAGGGAGACACGCGGTAACCAAAGCTCTTAATGATGTCATCTTTCCTCCCCAAAAACCAAAGGTAGCCATCCTTGTCATAACGGGCGTAATCTCCAGTGAAAAACCATCCGCTATGTTTGTATTTGGCAGTTTCTTCAGGTAAATTCCAGTACGCTAAAAAAAGACCCGGATCATCTTCCGGAACACATATCATGCCCTCTTCCCCTGCCCTTGCTTCTTCTAATGTTTCAGTATTTAGGAGTTTTATCTTATGCCCTGGTTGAGGGAATCCAGCTGAACCCGGCCTAATAGGGTTGTGTGTAGATTGGGAAATGTAGTATGAAAACTCTGACATACCTACGGCTTCATATATATCTAAACCAAACCTGGAACTCCACTCTTGAAATACTTCATCGGATAAATGCTCCCCAGCACTCATGCAATGTAAAAGTGATGGCGTATGTTGTTTAGTTGATTGTGTTTTTTGCAAAATTTGACGATAAATTGTGGGGACGCCAATAAAAATTGTAGCGTTATGCTTATAAATTAAGTCTACCCATTGATTGGGGTTGTTTTGACCCTCATAAACAATAACCGTTTTTCCTAGGTAAAGCGGGTCCATTAAACCTGAACCAAGCACATAGGTCCAATTGAACTTACCGGTATGGAGTATGCGGTCATGGCCAGCACTAAAATTAAACCAGTATTTGGATGCGGGCTGCCTTCCTAATAATGCCCTATGTGAATGCAAAACACCTTTAGGGTATCCCGTGGTGCCTGAGGTATAAACCAAATAAGCTGGATCATCTGATTTGGTCACCGGGTTTGGGGTAACCGTCTTGATCTTACTCATCTCAATATCAAGATCTTTCACATCAACATGATCATTCGATAAATCCTTGCTTGACCGATCAATAAGCACCGTTTTTAGGAATGTCAGTTGTTCCGCCATCGGCTCAAGACTCTTCCATGTATCATAATCAGTCACTAGCACCGAGGCTTCTGAGTCTTTAGCAAGGTAGATCACTTCTTTGGCCGTAAGAAGTGTTGAGGTGGGCACGGCAATACTCCCTGACTTCATTGCACCTAAAAAAGCTATAGGATAATGAAGGCAGTTAGGCAGTCTTACCAGCACACGGGCTTGTTTATCAAGCTGCAAGTTTTTAATAATTTCGGCGAACTGATCTGTTTTTATTGCCAGGTCTGTGTATGTGATGCTAGAGGTCCCCGCACGATCATCTTCGACAATCATGGCTATTTTCTCCCCATTACTTAGGTTGATATGCCTATCTGAGCAGGCTTCACCAATATTAAAGTTTTCAGGAATATCCCATTTCCAATCTTTTATCACTGCCGTTAAATTATTTTCGGGCCGATTCATGATGGGTTGCCATATGGCCAGTTTTGTCTGATGATTTGTTCCGGCAGCTTATTAAGCACTGAAAGGGTAAATTTCACATCATCATCCTTTAGCGCACCCAATGCGTAGGCTCTTAAAAGAGTTTGAAGGGCTTTTCCGAACATAGGAGGGTCTAACATTTCACCATTAAATTTAATAGCGCCGCCAAGTAAGGCATCAGCCTCTACAGCAGCCTTTAAGATTCGGACCTTAAGTGCTATGTCTGTTGGTGATGGTGTGTAAGCTATCTTGCATAAATGGATATGGCTAGGGTGAATGACTTGTTTTCCAGTTAACCCCATCTCCCTTTCTTTAACGGCATGCCTATAAACAACTCTGGACTCCTCGTCACCATGAAGATCAAGCCATCGCCTTACATCACTTTGTTCCAAGAAGTCACTGGGCATAGAAGAGCCTCCAATAAGCGTCTCTACACCGCCAATAACGCCTTTACCAGAAATACGCGCCTCGAACATAAGTTCATTTAGGAAATACGACAACTCATCAATCCAGTGCGTCGGGGTAATATTTATACCCATGGCTTTCGAAAAATCATGGATACCAAATACCACGTGCTTCACGGAATCAAACACCATCAACTCCGGTGCTATCTTGAGTGATTTTGGATGTTCAATGATCGGCTGTATGGTGATAGAGGAATTAATTTTATTGAGATGGTTTGTTAAGTGCTTAATCTCTGACGCACCATAAACCTCCCCTGCTTTTGCGAGCATGACCGCATCAACACAACCTGATACCTGTTCGATGAACTTCATATCAAGCTCATAATCTTCCGTTTTAAAAGAGTTAACTCGGATAGCAATAGCAACGTCAGGCCTTGATGCTCTGAGCAAAGGCAATTCATTTAACATAAGCTCACGACTCATTTCTTTTTTTCTGCAGCCGTCCTCCAGATCAAAAATTAATGTATGCGCCTCTGTCGAGTGGGCGTGTTTCTTCATGCGCATAGATGCGGCTTCAATACTTTCATAGCTACCCGAGGATGGGGAGTACTTTACTGGGGGGTAGTAAAGCTGGATGCCCGGCCATATATTTCCAAGCAAATCTACATTTAATTCACTTATATTACTGTTTTGATCATTACCTTCTTTCATCATCTTTCCTTAGATTTTTGCAATGTTTTTGCATTAAAATTCTCTATTTTCGTTACAACATCCTTGAAGACGAAAGAGGGGTCAACTTTTTTTTGCATTATATCGAGCATCGCCATATCATCTATCGTTAAAAATTTAAGTAGTATTTTTTTTTCATTCATATGCATCAGACTTGACTCTTCGTCAATAAAGTCAGATAAAAATAAATCAAGTTCTAGAAGGCCTCTCCTAGATCGAT
>DGAZ01000007.1:12427-16121 GCA_002384685.1 Methylophilales bacterium UBA4017
CCTTTGGGGCATACATCAGCACAATTCATTATGTTGTGGCATCGGTATAGTCGGTCAGGATCGTCCAGGTCAGCCAAGCGCTCTACCCCCCCATCATCCCTTGAGTCAGCTAGGAATCGATAGGCTTGTAGCAGCCCCGCGGGCCCAACAAATTTATCGGGATTCCACCAGAACGATGGGCAGGCGGTCGTACAGGCCCCACATAAAATGCATTCGTAAAGGCCGTCTAGCTTTTTTCTATCTTCAGGGCTTTGCAACCTCTCTTGTTTAGGTGGCTCTTCACTGTTAATAAGGTAAGGCTTTACCGAATTGTATTGTTTGAAAAACTGATCCATATTAACCACAAGGTCACGAATGACTGGTAATCCCGGCATAGGTCTGATAACGATCGGTTGCTTGAGGTCTGTTATTTTGGTGACGCAAGCTAGTCCATTTTTTCCATTAATATTCATGGCATCGGATCCACAGACGCCTTCCCTGCAAGACATACGCATAGACAATGAATCGTCCATTGCCTTAATCCTAATAAGTAAATCTAATAGCATGACGTCTGTTTCACCAACCGTGACATCATAGTGTTTCATATAGGGCTTCTTGTCTTTATCTGGGTCGAATCGATAAATGGATATTTTCATAGTTTATTCCTAGTACACACGTTCTTTTAGTGGAAATGATTCTACTGTTAAGGGTGTTAGATTAACGGGTCGATACGTTATCTCTTTAGTTAAAGGATTATAAACAGAGTGCTTCAACCATTCGTTATCATCCCTCTTAGGGTAATCAGAGCGAGAATGTGATCCTCTACTTTCTTTACGGTTGCTTGCAGATATAATCGTTGCTTCAGCGACCTCAATAAGGTTTTTAACTTCCATCGCCTCAATTCGCGCTGTATTAAATATTTTCGATGTATCAGATATAGTCAGCTTATCGACGCGAACCCTAAGGCCCTTAATCAGCTTAACCCCTTCCTCTAGTAGTTCTGGAAATCTAAAAACACCGCAATGCTCCTGCATAACCTTTCTTATTTCGTTGCCAATTGTCCGAGGATTTTCACCACCCTCCTTACTTTCGATCAGCCCTAATCTCTTGACAGTTATTTCGCCGGCATCTCTCGGTAGTGGCTTTAAATCATGTTTTTTGCATTTATCAATCACGTCAATACCGGCCGCCCTACCGAAAACAATAAGGTCTAATAACGAGTTTGATCCGAGACGATTAGCTCCATGAACCGATACACATGCGCATTCGCCAACCGCATAAAACCCCTCGACCACCGTGTTATTGAGGGTGTCTCTCACTTGCCCATTCATTGTTGTAGGTATGCCACCCATCATGTAATGAACGGTGGGAACAACGGGGATAGGATCTTTTACCGGATCGACATTGGCAAATTTAATTGACGTTTCCCGAATCCCAGGCAATTTTTCATCAATTAAAGCCTCTCCAAGATGAGACAGCTCCAAATAAACCCCGTCTTTATTTGTTCCAATACCTCTCCCCTCCTTTACCTCAGTGGCAATGGCTCGTGATACCACATCACGGCTTGCAAGGTCTTTAGCATTTGGGGCATATTTTTCCATAAATCTCTCACCCAGAGCGTTCACTAAATAACCACCTTCGCCCCTCACCCCTTCGGTAATCAAGACCCCAGCATTTAATATGCCGGTAGGATGAAATTGCCAAAATTCCATATCTTCTAAAGAAATACCAGCCCTAGCGGCCATACCTAGACCGTCGCCTGTATTGATATATGCATTGGTGCTGGCTTCAAATATTCTTCCTGCCCCACCGGTAGCAAATACAGTACTTTTGGCATGAAAAATCGCTAACTCGCCTGACTGCATTTCAATCGCAATAACACCTAAAACCGTCCCCTCCTCATCCTGAATAAGGTCAAGGCACACCCATTCAATAAAAAACTGGGTATTAAGTTCTATGTTTTTTTGGTAAAGCGTATGAAGCATGGCATGGCCAGTTCGATCAGCAACCGAACAGGTTCTAGAGATGGATGACTCACCAAAGTTTTTAGTCATACCACCAAAAGGTCTCTGGTAAATTCGCCCGTCGTCATTTCTATCGAAAGGCATACCCATATGCTCTAATTCATAGATAGCATCCGCTGCATTTTTACACATATACTCGATTGCATCTTGGTCGCCCAGATAATCGGATCCTTTAATGGTGTCATACATATGCCATATCCATTTATCTTCAGAAATATTTGCCAGTGCTGCAGCAATACCGCCTTGTGCAGCAACCGTATGTGACCTGGTAGGGAAAACTTTAGAGATAACGGCAACCTTTAACCCATCATTTGCAAGCTGCATCGATGTTCTGAGACCAGCGCCGCCGCCGCCCACGATAATGGCATCAAACGTATGGCACTTAATCATAGCTATACCCAATTAAAAAAAAGGTAAGGTAAATCAGTTCAAACAGCATGGTAAAAAGCAAGGATAGATTAATGACCTTCCGCAAGTAGATTGCTTTTATATAGTCTTCTGTCACATGTAAAACGCCTATCCATGCATGGAAAAACATCAGATAGAAAAATACTAGAGTGGCAGACTTTAGTGCCCATAGATCAAATAAGGATGCCCACACCTCATATGTTAAAGGTTTATAGGTGAACATAATTACTGAAATGGTGGCCATATAAGCCACCATAAATAATGCAGTAAAGCGTTGGTATAGCCACTGCGTCATGCCGCCAAAAGGCCTTCTAAAATTGTTAATATTCATAATAAATACACCGCTAAAAATGTACCCACGCAGCTCAACACTAAAACCGACTGGCTGCTTAGTCTTGCCACTATCAAGTCATTTCCGATTTGCATATCCAGAAGTAAATGCCTAGTCCCAGCAATCAGGTGGTGAATAAGTCCCCAGACCATAAGGTAAAGAATCGCAATAAAAGGAAATGAGGATAATTGGGTGATCGTCATCTTATAAAGCAAAGGCGATGTAAGTGAATTACAAAACGCCATGACCAAAAAAGGCATTAAAACAAATAACACCACTCCGCTCATGCGGTGAAGTATGGATACCAATGCTGGTATGGGGAATCTGATAGTAAGAAGATTTAAATTTTTAGTGGTCTTTTTAGGCATTTAGTATGCGTCCTTTACCGCTTTTGCTACCCACTCAATCAATCTTGGGTCGAAAGGTTTGGGTATCAGGTATTCTGGACCAAATTCCATTTGGTCTACTTTGTAGGCATCTAAAACGGATTGGGGAACGGGCTCTTTGGCTAGCATTGCTAATGCATGAGCGGCCGCCAATAACATGTCGTTTGTTATTTCCGTGGCTTTTGCGTCTAATGCACCCCTAAATAAAAAGGGAAACCCTAGGACATTGTTCACTTGGTTTGGGAAGTCAGATCTTCCTGTGGCCATAACAATATCATCCCTTATTGCATGGGCTTTTGATGGAAGAATTTCTGGGTCTGGGTTTGCTAATGCAAAAATAATCGGATTTTTTGCCATCAACTTAACATTAGCTTCGTCTAACAAGTTTGCGCCTGATACACCAATAAATACGTCGGCATCTGCCATGGCATCAGACAATATTCTACCTTCAGTATCTACTGCAAGATCTTGATTATAATCATTTAAATCTTTTCTATTTTTGTATAAAATGCCTTTTCTGTCTACCATGGTAATATGCTTAGCACCCATCAGCTTCAACAGTCTTG
>DGAZ01000045.1:0-4519 GCA_002384685.1 Methylophilales bacterium UBA4017
CTCTTAAAGTCATTGCAAAAAGAACTAGGCTTAACCTACCTCTTTATCACCCATGACTTGCGAATCGTAAGGCATATCGCCGACACCGTCTTTGTTATGAAGCAAGGTAAGTTAGTTGAGGAAGGAAAAACTGATATAATTTTNNTTTCTGGCGGGCAAAGACAAAGGATAGGTATTGCAAGAGCGCTTATACTCGAACCAAAACTAGTTATTTGTGATGAGCCTGTATCAGCACTGGATGTTTCTGTGCAAGCTCAAATTCTTGAGTTGTTAAAATCCTTACAAAAAGAATTTAACTTAACCTATTTATTTATAACGCATGATCTAAGAGTGGTTAAGCATATTGCTGATTACGTTTTTGTTATGCAGCAAGGAAAGCTTATGGAACAAGGAAAAACTGATATAATTTTCAAAAATCCTCAGTCGGCATACACAAAAGAGTTATTAGCATCCATCCCCGGAAACAATAAAAAAAGGACATAAGCAATGGCATTAGATTTAGAAGAGCAGGATCAAGAAGAGCATCTGAAGAACTTATGGAGTAAATATAAAAATATTGTATTTATCGCGACAGGCATACTGCTTTGTATTTATATTGCAGTGACATTCATCAGCAATAAAAATAAGGTGGCTAATGAGTTAGCCTCACAACTTTATCAAGAAATACTGATAGAGAAGTTAGATAATTTAGAGCAAATTAAGGTGAAAACAGAGACAGTTAAAGTTGATCATATGCATACACCTTATGCGGGAAGAGCCTCCCTTCATCTTGGCCAACTCTATGCCAAGACAGGTGATTATGATAAATCGATTCCTGAGCTCTCATGGGCCGCCGAAAATGCTACAGAATTGTCCATTCAGTCGTTGGCTCATTATGCATTAGCTTATATTTTTATTGCAAAAGAAGATGCACAAAAAGCGAAATTGGCTGCAGAGTCTATTGCCAGCCCAGGCTATACAGGCTTAAAGTCAGACCTTCTTGGAGATATTGCTCTAATGAATGAGGATAATGAGGCAGCACGAACCTTTTTCAATCAAGCACTAAATTTTTATAAAAACAAGAGCGAGTTGGCGCAGGTCATTCAAACTAAACTGGATGCTATTGGTCAATGAGATCGATTTGGTTAGGTTGCATAGCTCTTCTATTAACGTCCTGTGTTTTTGGGCCTGTTAAAGAGCTGAAGTATCAAATTGAGGATTCATGGGATGAGGGTAAAACCGTCACCGAACCTACGCCGCTAAAACAAATTTACCAAAAAAAAGGTACTCAGACGGTGTGGGAGGTGAGTACAAAAAGCTCAGACGCAAATAAGTCATTGGACTTCATTGTACGCAACGAAAAAGTTATTGTCTTATCAGCTCAAGGACGGTTGCTTGCTATAAACCAAGCGGATGGAAATATTATATGGGACAAGCAGTTTGACGCAGTCGTCACTTCTGGCTTGGGCGCTAACAATAATCACCTCCTTTTTACTTCGCAAGATGGTTATGTGTGGTGCCTTGATTTAGATGGTGAGTTACTTTGGAAGTCCTATGCCGGCATGGTGGATGTACAACCTTTAGTATTGGATGGTAGCGTTATTGTCAGGCGTAATGATAATCAGTTTATTGAGATGAAATTAATTGATGGTAGGCAAGGCTGGACATACCAGGCCCCAACACCTCCGCTCACAGTAAACGATAAAGGTAAAATGCTATTTTCTGACGGGGTTATTTATACCGGCTTACCCGCAGCAAAGCTGATTGCTCTTGAGGCGGCTACGGGCGCATTAATATGGGAGGCGGCTATATCTCGATCCAAAGGCGCATCGGATATTGATAGGGTGATTGACATAACAAGCATCCCTGTCATCGATAATGAACTCATTTTTACCGCTTCCATGAATGGGGATACAGCATGCCTAGATCGACGATCAGCGCAGAATTTATGGTCAAGACCTTTATCAAGCTTTGTTGGTGTGACTGATCATCTAGATGAAGTGCTGGTGGTGCATGAAAGTAATTCGATTTATTCCCTGGATAAAATCTCTGGCGAGACCAATTGGAGAAATGCTGACTTAGTTGGTAGAAACCTAACCAAAGGAATCATTGTTGATGATATGTTTGTCGTAGGAGATTATGAGGGCATACTGCATATGATTAATATAGGCGATGGTAAGTTAGTAGGGCGAACATATTTAGGTAAAAATAGTCCGGTAGTCAACAATATGATGATTGGCGAGGATGACAGCATCATTGTTATGAATGAGGACGGAAGCATCCTTAAATTAGTTATTAGTGACATTGATATACCTCTTGATGAGAGTAAGGTGATATCAGAAGAAGGGGGTGATGCTGAGAATTCAACAACACTAAAATTATTCGATAAATTAAAAGACGCTATTCTGGATTAAATATGATTTCTGTTGCCATTGTTGGTCGTCCAAATGTTGGAAAATCGAGCCTATTTAATCGCTTAACTAAGAGTAGGGATGCGTTAGTGGCAGACCTTCCTGGACTGACTCGAGATCGCCATTACGGCAAGATTACCATAGAGGATGCGCAGTTTATTTTAGTCGATACTGGAGGATTTGAACCGAAGAAAAAAATTGGTATTGCCAAAAAGATGGCGCTACAAACGCTATTGGCCATTGATGAATGCGATGTTATTTTATTTGTGGTTGATGGCAGAGAAGGCCTTCATCCGATTGACCAGCATATCGCCGATGTGATTAGAAAAAATGATAAAGAAAAAATTCTTTTGATTAATAAAACCGAAGGGATGCAACACGAGATTGTGGCAGCTGACTTTTACTCACTTGGCTTTAAAAATAACCTTTCTATATCCTCAGCTCATGGGGAGGGCGTTGGCCTCCTAAAAGAATTATTGGTAGGCTTTAATCAGGATGGCAGCGATCCTCAGCCGATTGTCAAGGGAGCACCCAAGATAACGATAGTGGGTCGACCCAATGTCGGTAAATCGACTCTCGTAAATGCATTGGTAGGTGAGGAGCGCTTTATTGTATTTGATCAGGCAGGAACTACTCGAGACGCGGTGTCTGTGGATTTCGACTTCAACGGCGACCGTTTTATATTAACTGATACAGCGGGCATCAGAAAAAAGGGTAAAGTATTTGAGACGGTAGAAAAATTTTCTGTGCTAAAAACCTTGGCTGCCGTGGAATCATCCGATGTCATCATTTTAGTTATTGATTCATCCGGTGGAATCGCCACACAAGACATGCACTTAATAGGGTTTATTTTGGAAACCGGCAAGTCAATCGTCATAGCGATTAATAAGTGGGACTCGGTTTCAACCTACGAAAAAGAAGCCATAAAAAATGATATCGACTTAAAGCTACCCTTTGTTAATTTTGCTGAAAAGGTTTTTATTTCAGCGCTAAAGGAAACAGGCTTAAAAGGTTTAATGAGCTCGGTTATTAAGGCCTGCGAGTCTTCATCACGGAAGTTTTCTACACCACAGATTAACGAGGTGCTAGCAAATGCCATACTAAGTCATCAGCCTAAAATCATCAAAGGCATCCGTCCTAAATTAAAATTTGCCCATCAAGGCGGACTAAATCCACCTACCATCATTATTCACGGCAATCATTTAACTGACATTAGAAAAGATTATGTCCGCTACCTTGAAACGTTTTTCAGGAAAGCCTTTAATTTGGTTGGAACACCGTTACGGGTAGAGCTTAAAAACGGTAAAAATCCCTACCAAGACGAGAATGACAAAGTGAAGAAAACCGGACTAGTGACCCGTAGAAGAAGGATTGATGATTTCAGGAAGAAGATCAAGGAAAGAAAGCTCGCCCGGTCTAGTCAATAATATCCCAGAATTCCCACCATACCGATTCGTCGCTAGTCTGCTTTTGTTTGTTGAATACAGTATCGGGAAAATTTAAATCAAGAACCCTTTTGGTGTCGGCTGCCAGATCTTTTATCCCTAATTTATTATAGGCGCTGATGGTAATAACTAAAGCTTCTTCCTGGTGAACAGATTGGGGGTAGTTTTCTAATACATATTTTGCTCTATTAAGTGCGCCAATGTAGGCCTCTCGCCGCATGTAATACCTCGCGACATGCAGTTCGCGTTCTGAAATCTTATTCATTAAGTAGGTCATACGGTTTGACGCATCCTCGGCATAACCACTATCAGGAAACAGCCGCACCATTTGCTTTAATGCCTGAAAGGCCCTCTCAAGTTGAGAGACATCTCGATCACTAATATCTTGCATGGTAATTTCATCTATAATACCCCTGTCGACGAACAGCACGACCCCTTTAAGGTAGTAGGCATAATCAAGAGCCGGGTGGTTGGGGTAGGTTCTTATGAATTTATCAAGCATGGCGAGAGCCTCTTCGTCTCGATAAAAGTTTTTATATGCGTAGGCAAGGTTAAGTTTGATTTGAGGCGCTAACCTAGAGTTAGGGAATCTTTTTTCCGCTTTTTCTAGGTATTCGATAGTCCTTACCCAGTCCTTGTTGGCAGAAAACACTTCGGCAGCCCTAACTATTTCTGCATCAGTTG
>DGAZ01000045.1:4609-7708 GCA_002384685.1 Methylophilales bacterium UBA4017
GAAAATACTTCGGCAGCCCTGACTATTTCTGCATCAGTTCTACCGAGGGTTTCATCAAACTCGGTGGGTTCTCCAAAAATAAAGCACCCAGACAAAATGAGTGACAATAAAAGTGAGGTTAAAATGGAGGAAATGTTAATATTCATGATTAGAGTAAATTATACATTATGGCTTCCAACAAAAAAGATATTTTAATGCCTCAAGAGCTGTCAGGACTTCGAATCGATGCAGCTATCCATAAAATATTTCCTGAATACTCCCGAGGAAGAATTCAAACATGGATTAGGGATGGCCATATCAAGGTAGACGGCCAAAGCCTAGCGCCTAAGAAAAAAATCATAGGCGGTGAAAGTATTTCCATTGATTTTCAGCCGGATGACGAGGGCAAGCAGTTTGAAGCAGAGGATATAGCTATCCATATTGTTTATGAAGATGACGATATTCTGGTAATAAACAAACCTGCTGGACTCGTGGTACATCCAGGAGCAGGTAATTGGAGTGGAACCCTTCTCAACGGTTTGTTACACCATTTTCCCGACAATAAAGCCTTAGTAAGAGCCGGCATAGTCCATAGGCTGGATAAGGACACTTCCGGTCTAATGGTGGTTTCTAAAAATGAAGTAGCCCAACAAAATCTCATTAAGCAGCTTCAAAATAAAACCGTAAAACGGGAATACCGCTGCATTGTTTGGGGGCAGGTATGGAAAAATGGCGTGGTGAAAGAGCCTATTGGTAGGCATCCAACCGTAAGAGTGAAGATGGCAGTGAATAAAATTCATGGCAAAGACTCGGTTACCCATTATGAGGTATTAGAACGGTTTGGTCATCACTCCTATCTCCGTTGCAATCTTGAAACAGGCCGCACCCATCAGATACGCGTTCATATGAGCCATGTCCAAGCACCTATTGTTGGAGACCCTATCTACGGCATTAAAAAAATTATTCCCGTGAGAGAGCTTTCACAAGAACTCAAGGATGAAGTTTTCGGTTTTCCCAGACAAGCTTTACACGCTATTGGCTTAGGGCTAGTTCACCCAATGAGCAACGAGTTTATGCGCTGGGACATTGAGCTTCCAGATGATATGAAAAGGTTATTAGAGCTTATAAGAGCGGAGCCCAACAAATCCCCTAAACCCTTTAAACTCTCTGATGAAGACTTTGAAGGTGAGGTTATTTACACCAATGAAGACCTGGATGATGCATTTGATGATGAGTAACATTGTTACGCCTGATTGGCCCGCCCCCCTAAACGTAAAAGCAATACAAACAACCCGTAGAGGAGGGTTTAGCCAGGATCCAGCTTACGCTGAGTTCAATTTAAGTGACAACGTTGGAGACCATCCTAGCCATGTAACACAAAACCATAAGCACCTCCATAAATCATTATCTAGTCAAGTGTATTGGTTAAATCAAGTTCATGGGGTAAACATAATAGACCTACCAAACAACAATATGTTTGATGCCGATGGTGCCTATACCTCCCAAGAAAAAGTGATCTGTGCCGTAAGAACAGCAGATTGTCTCCCAATATTACTCACTGATGACAAAGGCTCTTTCGTGTCAGCTATTCACGCGGGATGGAAGGGTCTTGGACTAGGCATTATTGAAAGCGCTATAAAAAAAATTAATGTAGAGCATAATATTATTGCTTGGCTTGGGCCCTGTATTGGTAAGGATAAGTTTGAGGTAGGGCAGAATGTGTTTAGCCATTTTGTCGATAATGACCCATCAACAGAAACGACTTTTAAAGCGTGTAAAGGGGATAAATTTTTACTCGACCTAGTTAGTGCAGCCCATATTAAGCTCAAAAATTTAGGGATTGTTTCAATTTATGGCAATGGGATTACACAAGATTATTGTACCTACCAGCAAGCCGACACCTTTTTTTCCTACCGAAGAGATAAGGACACGGGAAGGATGGCGACATTGGTATGGATTGATAACAACTAGACCTATCATCTTCCTACACTTCAAACTATAATATGCGCAAATTATGGCTAATTCGATAACACTTTTTTGGATCATTGGTACCTGCTTTGCAGGAGGGGCACTTAGCCTCATCTTTGCTTTTTTGTTTTTAAAAAAAGCCAATACAACCATTCTGACTAATATGGTAAGTCTTGCGGTGGGCACCCTGCTTGGTGCAGTTTTCCTAGAAATACTTCCGCATGCCTTAGAATTGTCCTCAGACTTTCATCTCACCACTTTAACCGTGTTAATTGGCATTCTAATCTTTTTTGTCTTAGAGAAATTATTGATTTGGCGCCATTGCCATGGAAGCCATTGCGAGAATCATTCTCCTGATGTGCATTTCGAGAGAAATAAGAAGGGGAGTTTCGTACTGATAGGGGATTTATTCCATAATTTTATTGATGGAAGTCTGATCGCCAGTGCATTTCTGTTCGATATTAAGTTAGGCCTTGTTACTTCGCTTGCGATTTTTGCACATGAAATTCCTCAAGAGATGGGCAATATATCCATATTAGTGCAGTCCGGTTTTAACAAAAGCAAGGCCATTCTATTTAACTTGATTGCTAGTATGGCGATGGTGATAGGGGCTATACTTGCCTACTATTTAATCGATTCAGTCAGCGAGTTACTCCCGCTCCTACTAGCCTTTGCCGCATCCAGCATGATTTATGTAGCAGTATCTGATCTTATCCCTGGCCTGCATAAAAAAACTCAGCCCAAAGAATCTGTTATGCAGGTGCTGATGATAGCCATGGGCGTCGGTATTATTTACATTATTCACCTCTACCTTCATTAAATGACAATATCCACAGACTATTACGCCCCAAAAATTGGATTTATTTCCCTTGGATGCCCAAAAGCAGGTTCTGATACAGAAAAAATGCTGAGTCAAATTAAGGCAGAGGGCTATGAGATTGCAAGTAACTATAAAGATTCTGAATTAGTCATTGTTAATACATGCGGCTTTATTGATAGCGCTGTAGAAGAATCACTTGATGCTATTTCCGAGGCATTAGAAGAAAATGGAAAGGTCATCGTGACTGGCTGCCTGGGAGAAAGAAAAGAAGTGATAGAGAAGCGCTTCAATAATCTATTAGCGATTACTGGATCCGAGGCATACAAAGAGGT
>DGAZ01000046.1:0-1353 GCA_002384685.1 Methylophilales bacterium UBA4017
TTTTATTCTCTTCATCGGGAATGGCAGAAACCTGTCCTAAGTTAATGCAACAAATTGACGAAGAATTAGCAGAATCAAAACAGCTTAGCGCTAATCAAATTAGAGAAATTCGCAGCTTAAGAGCACAGGGAGAGCAAGCGTATAAAGAAGGAAACAAAGAAGATTGTCAAAAACTTCTTAGTGAAGCCCTGGATTTGTTGGGATAGTTATTCTTGATGAAAGAAAATAATATTGGCTGGAACTTTGACAATAGTTATTTAAATTTACCAGAAATGATGGCTTCTAAGCTGTCCCCTGTACCAGTTAAAGATCCAAAAATTGTTTTATATAATCAGAGATTAGCCAAAGAGCTTGGGCTTGATTTTTCTTCACTAAGCAAAGAAGAGCTTGCCTCTATTTTTTCAGGCAATGTTCTGCCGGAAGGAACTACTCCTTGGGCAGAGGCATATGCGGGACATCAGTTTGGTCATTTTGTAATGTTAGGCGACGGACGGGCAATTGTTTTAGGTGAGCATATGACACCAGACAAAAAAAGATTTGATATTCAGTTAAAAGGTTCAGGAATTACTCCTTACTCCAGAAGCGGAGATGGCAGGGCAGCATTAGGACCCATGTTAAGAGAGTGCATTATTAGTGATGCAATTCATTATTTAAAAATTCCAACCACAAGAAGTTTAGCAGTAGTTTCGACGGGACAGAATGTCATGAGGGAAACAATTTTGCCAGGAGCAATTTTGACCAGAGTTGCAGCAAGTCACATTCGTGTTGGAACTTTTGAGTTTGTAGCAGCACAAAAAGATATCAATGCTCTTCAAGAGCTAATCATGTACTGCATCGATAGGCACTATCCAGAATTAAAAGGAGAAAAAATTCCAGCACTACAGCTGTTTAGAGCGGTAATGAATAAGCACGCAGATTTAATTGTGAATTATATGAGAGTTGGTTTTATCCACGGCGTTCTTAATACAGATAATGTTACCATATCAGGGGAAAGCATTGATTACGGTCCATGCGCTTTTATGGATGCTTATGATCCCAAAACTAAATTTAGTTCAATCGATCACAAGGGCCGTTATGCTTATGGAAACCAAGCAAATATTGCTCAGTGGAATATGGCTCGCTTTGCAGAAACCTTAATCCCCATGGTTGATGTTGATATTGATAAAGCGATTGAAATTTTAGAAAAAGAAATTGGAGTATTTGCTAAAATTTATGCAGAAAAAAGTTTAGCAATGATGAGAGGGAAGCTGGGAATAGAAGGGGAGATAGAGGAGGATAATTTGCTAATAGAAGAGTTGCTTACCTGGATGAAGAATAACAAGGCTGACTATACCAATACTTTTAGAGCAATCA
>DGAZ01000046.1:1608-2981 GCA_002384685.1 Methylophilales bacterium UBA4017
ACAATCCCACTATTATTCCAAGAAATCACAAAGTAGAAGAGGCCTTGGAAGCTGCAAATACAAATAATCTACAGCCCTTACACGAATTGCTCAAAGCCTTCGAAAGTCCATATGTAGAAAATAAAGAGTTTTCATCTTATCAGAATCCCGCTTTGGAAACAAAGATGCCTTATCAAACATTTTGTGGCACATAATTCTGTCGCTTGTTAAATATCTTGAAATTGCATATTGATTCTTATGTTAATAATTAAAATTTATGGGCTTAACTAATACCACCAGCACTTACGGTTTTATTTCCAAGTTCTTTCATTGGATCATGGCATTAATGCTGATCGCAGCATGGATTATGGGATTATTTCATGATGATGTTGGTAGTTTAAAAAGAACATTTATTATTGCTCATTATACTCTTGGAATTAGCGTATTCTTATTAGTAGGTTTCAGATTAGCCTGGAGACTTCTCAATCCAACACCCACACATGTTTTGAAAAATAAAATGCTTAATATAATTTCAAATACCACTTTTGCTTTTTTCTATTCCTTGATGTTTTTAATTCCAGCTTCGGGATATATGATGATGAATTTCAGAGGTAGAAACCCAGTTTTTTTTGGTTATGAGATCCCAGCCTTATTTCAAAAAAATCAAAGCCTAAAAGGTCTTGCAACTGATACCCATGAATTATTAACTACTTTGCTATTAGTTTTGGTTATTTTACATGTGGCAGCGGCCTTATTTCATCATTTTATTAGAAAAGACCCTACCCTAAAAAGAATGTTGCTTTCCAAATAATCTAGCAGTATATTAATCATGCATTTTATGCATACGTAATATGTGCCATTCACATGGCTTACAAGTGACTCATCTACATGAGTTAAAAGTAGGTAAACTTGTAACAAGAGGTAAAGTTATGTTGCTACATAGAATAAATGATCTTTTGATCAAATTTAGTAAGCAAAAAGCTGTTGAGAAAACCAACACTGCATTGGCAAGAAACGTTAAGTCCGTTGACACTTATGCAAATGGTACAACAGGCTATGTGATCAAAAACGGTTCTGGAAAAGGCAAAGTAAAAGCTCATCTAGCACCAAATAGGTTTCAGTAGTTCGCAATAAAAAAAGGGGAAGTAAGTTTCCCCTTTTTTAAACAATCCCTTAATTTTTTAAAAATATTTAGTGTAATTAAAATACATTAAGTTGATATATTCTATTCATTGATGATGGAAAAAAAAGCAGCAGCTAAGAAAAGCACTTTGGTTAGCGTATTTGTTAATTTGTGTCTCGGTTCTTTTCAGATTGTAATAGGATTTTTTTCTGGGTCACAAGGTTTAGTTGCCGATGGAATTCACTCTCTATCAGATATGGTTTCAGATTTT
>DGAZ01000046.1:3261-5141 GCA_002384685.1 Methylophilales bacterium UBA4017
CAGCGATATGAGACTGCAGCCACTTTTTTTATAGGAGCATCTTTAATTGCAGTGGGACTATTAATGATTTGGAACGTTGGTCACAAAATTATTGATCCTGCGGTTGTTAGTGAAATTAAAATTATTGCTTTATGGGTAGCTCTGGGTTCTCTTGTGATTAAAGAATTATTATTTCGCTACATGTTTTATGTGGGTAAAAAAGTAAGAAGCTCGATGCTAATTGCAAACTCTTGGCATGCAAGATCCGATGCGGCTTCATCTCTAGTGGTATCGATTGGTATTATAGGTGCTTTGCTCGGCTATTCTATTTTTGATGCTATTGCTGCCCTCGTGGTCGGTCTCATGATTATGAAGATGGGTTGGAATTTTTCTTGGGATGCTCTTAATGATTTAATGGATAGATCGGTGTCGATGGAAGAGGATGCCCAAATAACCAATATCATTTTAGGAAACAAGGGAGTAAAAGGTGTACACGATCTTAAAACAAGAAAAATGGGAGATATGATTTTAGTTGATGTGCATATTGAAGTAGACGCCAACATGAGCGTTAAAGAAGGTCATGATATTGCGGTGGCATCAAGAAGTGCGGTTATGGCAGCTATGCCAGCAGTGCTAAACGTGATGTCCCACGTAGATCCAGTTTAAATGAAATTAGATATGAAAAAGCTAATTCTTAAGAGGCAAGAGTTAGACCAGGTTCACAAACAAAGAAAAGCCAGGGGCAAAAAGAGGCTTAAAAAATTACAAAACAATCCTCAAAACAATTAAAAGTCTAGGAACCACCTAGAAAAACGAAGCCAAATTTCCCTTGTTTTACAGGGGTAAAAGAATCATGTTATTCTAAAAAGGCCAAAATTAGCAAACATTGTATTGGGAAGCTGATTGTTAGTGATTGATTAATCCTTTCTATTTTTCCCATACAAAATTAAATCATGAGCGAAACACTACTTATTGTTACCTGTGTAATTGTAATAGCTTTCATTGGCTATTCGTTAGTTGTTAGCAAAAAAGATAGCTCATCAGGAAGTGATGTTTTGAGCACACAGCTTTCTAACTTAATGGAGCGCTTTGTAAAATTAGAAGAGGCTGCAAAAAATATGAACACAATGCAGTCGTCTATTGATAGCACCTTTAAAAATTTTCAGGGAATGCTAAATGACAGACAAGAACGAGGTGCTTTTTCAGAAGTAGAATTAGAAAAATTATTAAGAGATAGACTTCCCAAACAATATCTAAAATTTCAAGAAACTTTGAGCAACAACAAAAGAGTCGATTGCTTAATTGACTTTGGAGATGCCAACTCTAGAATTTGTATAGATTCTAAATTTGTTCTTGAGAACTTTAAGAATTATGCAGCTGCAGAAAATGACGAAGATATTAAACGTTATAAAAAATTGTTTGAAGATGATGTTATGAAAAATGTTAAGAAAATTTCAGAAGATTATATTATTTCAGGAGAAACAGCGCCGCACGCAATTATGTTTGTGAGGTCTGAATCGGTTTACCGCTCGATCATTGATAGTGAAGTTGATTTGATGCAAAAAGCTCGTGAAAAAAATGTTTTAATTGTTTCTCCCTCTTATCTTTGGGGTTTGTTAAATACATTACGTGTTTTCTTAAAAGATTCGGAAATGACTAAAAAAGCTCAAATAATTATTAAAGAAATAGGATTAATAGGAAAAGATATTGGAAGGTTGGTAGAAAGAACAGAGGATGTTGAAAAAAAATTCAATTTAGTAGCCGATCAATTTAGAAGCATTAAAGTTTCTGCTGAAAAAATTCAGCGTAGGGCTGAAAAGATAGAGGAAATTGAAGGAACAAACATAGAAAAAATAGAAAAGGATAAATAATGAATTACGCATTTTATGACTTTGAGACGA
>DGAZ01000036.1 GCA_002384685.1 Methylophilales bacterium UBA4017
TAGCTCAGTTGGTAGAGCCCTGGATTGTGATTCCAGTTGTCGTGGGTTCGAGCCCCATCAGCCACCCCATTATTAAAATTATCCTTCCAAATCTTTTTTGAAACGTATAAATTCCTTTAGAATTGAGCATATGCAAGATAATCAATTAGAAAGGTACAGCCGACATATTCTTTTGCCAGAAATTGAGTATGCTGGACAAGAAAAATTACTTAACAGTCATGCTTTGATTGTTGGTGCAGGCGGCTTAGGCTCTCCAGTAGCAATTTATTTGGCTTCGTCTGGAGTGGGAACTCTTACAGTTTGTGATTTTGATGATGTAGATCTCAGTAATTTACAAAGACAAATATTACATTCTGAATCGACCATAGGTATCAATAAGGCAGTATCCGCTAAACACTTTCTTAATAACGTTAACCTGGAAGTTAATGTCATAACAGTAGAGGACAAACTAGATATAGCCTCCATGAAAAAAGTTGCTACCAATGCAGATGTCATTATCGACTGTTCAGACAACTTTACTACTCGATATGCTCTCAATCAGATTGCATTCGACTTAAAAAAACCGTTAGTCTCAGGAGCAGCTATAAAGTTTGAGGGACAACTCAGTGTATTTGATTTTAGAAACCCTCTTTCTCCTTGTTACGAGTGTTTATTCCCAGACACCCAAGATGATCAGGAATTACGATGCTCAGATCATGGTGTTTTTGCGCCTTTGGTAGGAATGATTGGCTCAGCACAAGCAGCCGAGGCAATAAAAATACTCTTAAGTATTGGCGAGACTTTGGTAGGGTCATTGGGAACACTTGATATTAAGAGTATGAAATGGCAAATATTTACGGTAAAAAAAGACCCAGCTTGCAAGGTTTGTTCAGACAAATAGCTCAGTGCCGCAACAAAGCTACCATGATAGAATTATGATCTTACTAAAGAAAAACTTTTCATGAAAAAAGAATTACCTAAATCATTTGCTCCAGTAGATATTGAAAATAAATGGTATGAATTTTGGGAGTCTAAGGGTTATTACCAGATTGGCCAAGATGATACAAAGCTAGAGAACTTTTCTATTTTACTGCCCCCTCCTAATGTCACTGGTCAGCTTCATATGGGGCATGGGTTTAACCAAACACTAATGGACATGCTAACTCGGTATCATCGGATGAAGGGCGACAACACGCTTTGGCAGCCAGGTACCGACCATGCAGGCATTGCTACGCAAATTGTTGTAGAAAGACAGTTAGATCAGCAAGGCATTTCACGCCATGATTTAGGGCGAGAGAAATTTATTGAAAAAGTTTGGGAATGGAAGAATTTTTCAGGCGGAGCGATTACTAAACAAATGCGACGTCTAGGGACTTCACCCGATTGGAGCAGAGAGCGATTTACAATGGACGAAGGATTGTCCAAAAGTGTAACGGAGGTTTTTGTAAAGCTATACCGTGATGGATTAATTTATCGTGGGAAAAGACTGGTGAATTGGGACGTGACTTTGCAAACTGCGGTATCAGATCTTGAGGTAGTTCAAGAGGATGGAAATGGCTTTTTATGGCACATTAATTATCCGCTCACTGATAGCAAAACTAGCCTCACTATTGCAACTACAAGACCAGAGACTATGCTGGGCGACTCAGCGCTCATGGTTCATCCAGACGATGACCGCTATAAAAAATACATTGGAAAGACGGTTCTTATTCCTCTAATAGACAGGGAAATTCCTATTATTGCTGATGATTACGTAGATCCAACTTTTGGAACAGGAGTAGTTAAGGTGACTCCAGCGCACGACTTTAATGATTACGCTGTAGGTCAAAGACATAATCTGCCTATGATTAATATTTTAACCTTAGATGGGCATATTAATGAAAACGGAACACCTCTTTATGAAGGAATGGATAGGTTTGAGGCGAGAAAAAAAATTATTGAAGATCTTAAGGCAAAGTCTTATTTAGAAAAAATAGAAAAACATGCATTAAAAATTCCTAAAGGCGACAGAACAGGGACAGTTATTGAGCCTATGTTAACCGACCAGTGGTATGTTGCAATGACAAAAAGTAATCCAGCAAATGGCAAAAGTATTGCGCAGGAGGCGTTGGATGTAGTGAAGACTGGAGAGATTAAGTTTTACCCAGAAAATTGGGTTAATACCTACAATCAATGGCTAGAAAATATTCAGGACTGGTGTATTTCTCGACAGCTTTGGTGGGGCCACCAGATACCAGCATGGTATGGAGATAATCAAGAGATTTTCGTGGCACACACATTAGAGGAAGCGCAGAGCTTGGCAAAGAAGGATGGCTACACGGGCGAACTAAGAAGAGATGACGATGTGTTAGATACCTGGTTTTCTTCAGCGCTATGGCCGTTTTCTACATTAGATTGGACCCCAGAATATCCTGCACAATCTAATTCAGCCTTAGATAGATATTTACCCTCCTCAGTCCTTGTAACAGGCTTCGATATTATCTTTTTCTGGGTGGCGCGTATGGTGATGATGACAAAGTATGTCACGAACCAGATTCCCTTTAAGCATGTGTATGTCCATGGATTGATACGTGATGCAGAAGGCCAAAAAATGAGTAAATCGAAAGGCAATGTTCTTGATCCAATAGATTTAATTGATGGCATTTCCTTGAATGACTTATTGAAGAAACGAACCACAGGCTTGATGAATCCAAAACAAGCAGAATCGATTATTAAGAAGACAACTAAAGAATTTCCAGAGGGTATTTCATCCTATGGTACTGACGCACTGCGTTTCACTTTTGCCAGTCTTGCAAGTCCTGGAAGAGACATCAAATTTGATTTGCAGCGATGCGATGGCTACCGAAATTTTTGTAATAAATTATGGAATGCTTCCAGGTTTGTTTTAATGAATTGCGATACGGATGACAACGGTTTTGATGAATGTGTCGATGGATATTTAAACTTTTCAAAAGCAGATAGATGGATTGTGAGCAGGCTGCAATTGACCTTAAAGAACATTGAGCGAGCTTATGAAGACTATCGGTTCGATCTGGTTTCTCAGGAAATTTATCAATTTATTTGGGATGAGTATTGTGATTGGTACCTAGAATTAGCAAAAGTTCAAATCCAGCAAGGATGCGAAGCAGAGATGAGGGCTACCAGAAGGACCTTGTTAACTACCTTGGAAACTATCTTAAGAATAGCTCATCCTGTCATACCTTTTATTACCGAAGAAATATGGCAAATCATTGGCCCTATGACTTTGAAGAATAATGACTCCATTATGTTAGAACCATTTCCTCAATCAAGAGAAGAGAAAGTTGACGCAGAGTCAGTCAAATGGATGGGTACGCTAAAACAAATGGTAGAGCATTGCAGAAGTCTGAGAGGGGAGATGAATATCTCTCCAGCAGAAAAGATACCCCTGGCTTTAGCAGGAAATGCTGCAGAAGCCGCAACGTTCATACCGTACTTAATTGGTTTGGCCAAGCTTTCTAGCGTAGAGGTCAGTGACGACCTACCAAAAAAAGAAGCTCCAGTAGCAATCATTGACGACTATAAGTTAATGTTGAATATTGAGATAGACGTCGAGGTGGAAAAGGAAAGATTACAAAAAGAAATAACTCGCCTAGAGAATGAAATTAATAAAGCTCATTCTAAATTGGATAATGCGAATTTTGTTGCCAAAGCACCATCTGAGGTTATTAGCCAAGAAAAAGATAGGCTAGAGAGTTTTACTGCCTCAAAGACAAAGTTTATTAAACAACTTCGAAATTTGAACTAAGCTTTTTCAATAAAGAACGTTGTTACGCTTTCATGATCCTCAATGGATAAAATTTTATGCCCGGTTTGCTTGCAGAAAAAATCAAAATCTTTTTTTGCGTCTTTGTCCGTAGTCATGATTTTTAGCACCCCTTTTCTTTCAAGCTGGTTCAGGCCTTTCTTACACTTGAGGATAGGCATTGGGCACTTTAATCCTATGGCATCGACTTCCGCATCAAAGTTAATCATTTCTGCGTAAACTCATACCCAGCTTGATGCCAAGCTAGAACACCACCAACTAAGTTGTATATATTATTAAACTGATGTCCCTCAGCGAGTAAGCCGGCAGTTCCAGAACGAACACCAACGTGACAATAAAATACATAATGATGGTCTGAATTTTGTTGCTCTAGCCAAGTATTTATCGAAGCTAGAGGCACATGCAATGCATTTTTTATCATGCCTTGGGCAACTTCGTTATCGTTTCTAACATCCACCAGAAGCACATCTTTTTCATTAAGTAGAGTGGTTAGTTCGTGAGGGCCAATATTTTTCACAGGTAATGTTACTTACTAAAAGGCTCTACGTCACCTGGATTCCTCAACATTTTATCGACCTCACCAAGGTGTAACTCTTCGGTATAAATCATAGTTCTTGCATACTCTTCGAGCATAATAGATTCACCTTCCACTAAAGCAAGTAAGGCCTTATAAGAGTTTAGTGAATCTCTCTCATGATCGAGTGACTCTCTAAGGATGGTCCCAATATCATGATTGTGTGTTTCAAGAAGGGGACCAATTGCTAGGGAGGGATGACCACCAAGGTTAGTAATTAATTCCCCAGCTTGATTTGCATGTGCAAGAGACTCGGTAGCCTGGCCACGTAACCAGCTCGTAATAGGTATCCTACCATAGCCATACACCATCAAGGCGTAATGCGTGTATCTTACAACACCCGCTAGTTCGAATTCTAGAATAGTATTTAATGCATCTATAATTTTTTGATTATCTTTCATATTGATCTCCAATAAGTGTGTTTAGAATGATTATACCGATAGGAAAAAATATTATCGGAATGAGAATTATTGTCATTCTTATATTATAAGAATGACATAGCGATAGAAAAGAGATTTAGTCCAGACATAATCATTAAAGACCAGAAGGTACACTTTATTCCCTTCACCCTTAAATCAATATCCATTTCGTCCTTTAGAAAAGATTGCGCATGTAAGAATCTTCCGCCTAAAAAGAGCCCACCCACCAACACAATAATAACTGCATTAAACTTGTTTACTTCTAGGCAGGCCATTAAGATTAAGCCTATGGGTACGTATTCATTAAAATTTGCGTGGGCTCGGATAGCTTTCTCTAGGTTTTCAGATTTTCCATGTCCAAGAGATATTTTTTTTTCACGACGAAGTCGGATCACATTCTTGGCAAGCTTAATGTAAATTAAAGTCAAAATTGATGCAAAAAAAGCGGTAATTAATAACATAGGTTAATTCCTAGACAGTAGTGCGGCACCAATAACACCTGCCGAATCCCCCAGCATATTTTTTACTATGGGGGTGGTTGGGTGTTCATGAAATATCTTATTATAAGCTAGTTTTTTCCCCGCATCATAAAGACCTGAGTGATTCGATAGTCCTCCACCAAGGACAACAATATCAGGATCAATAGTGTTGATAACATTGCCTAGCGCGAAACCGAAGTTAGCATAAAAATTATTTAAAATAATATGGTCTTTTTCCGTAAATGTTTTTTTATTAAAAAATTGTTCTGCAGTAGTGTGATAAATATTATTTTCTCGTAGGATTTTTTCAAGCCCGCCACCAGAGATATAGGTTTCAACGCAGCCCCTTTTACCACAATAACATTCAGGGCCATTAGTATTGATAACCGTGTGTCCCCATTCACCAGCGATTTGCTGGGGCCCAATGCGAATAGATTGATTAATAACAAACCCTCCCCCACACCCTGTTCCCATGATCACTCCGAAGACTAAAGAATGGCCTTTTCCAGCACCCATAACAGCTTCTGCCAAGGCAAAGCAATTAGCATCATTTTCTACATATATTTCATGTTGAATTTTTGCTTCAATTAATTTTTTTAACGGTAGGCCATTTAAGCATAGGGTATTGGAATTCCTCATGAGTCCCTTATCAATGCACAAGGATCCTGGGGTCCCCACTCCAATGCTATGGGAAGCACCTTTGATAGATTCTTTTGCATCCTCGTATAATAAGCTTATTTTCCTGATAATATGTTCAGCGCCTTTTGCGCTTTCGGTAGGTAATCTTTTTTTGTACTTTGGGATTAGGTTCGCGTCGAGAATAGCTATCTCTATCTTAGTTCCACCAAGATCGATTCCAATGTGATAGTTTTTCATCATAGCCCTTGAATCTTATCAAGATTTCTTGAATAAGGATAATAGAAAGAGGAGGTAGTGGGAGGGTATTAAGATGGTGGCCGGAGACAGAATCGAACTGTCGACACGAGGATTTTCAATCCACTGCTCTACCGACTGAGCTATCCGGCCATCAAAACTTTAAGTGCGAAATTATATCAAACTTATCGGATTTATAGTTTCTTAGATACAAGTATTTAATTACTGCGTACTTCTAGTCCAACTCGCTCATGACTTCTTATTACTTTCAAAATAACGAATAAAATGATTGCATAGCCTATGTTTGAGAGTAAATAGGTCCATAAATTATCCTGAAAAAAAGATAATAAGCTGTAAGCAGTGCTTGAAGATAATATATAAAGGTAATAATGACTTCCGTACGATATCAAAAAGCTTAGCAAGATGACCCATAGGATGCTTTGGCTAAATGTAGAAAAATTAGTGATTTTTAGTCGGCTTGCAACGAACCATGCCAAAGGATAAATAGAGAGGTGGAGTAGGTAGCCAACATTCAACAGACCTATCTCAGTGTAATTTTCTTTATAAATCACAAGGCTATCAATAAATATAATAGTAAAAATAAATAGTGCTAATAGTCTGGCAGGTTTAAACAAAAGACCAGCAGCAAAAAAAATAATAAGACTGGCATCAGGCATAGAAAAAGATGTTAGCTCGTGACTAAACCTTGTTAGAAACATAAAAAATAACAGTGCACCAATCGTAATGATTTTAGGAGGATTCATTTCTATTTTTTGCATAATATTTCTCATTAACAATGGTTAACAAATTCTAACATCTAGACTCGCTTTTTTTTAAAAATTTATCTTAATGCCGGCTAGAAATGTTCTTTCAAAATTCGATACGTAATAACTGGGGACCCCATTATAAGAAGTCGCTAAAGAATTTGTATGTTCAAAAATGTTAGCAACAGAACCGAAGATAGCAACGTCTTCAAAGTTACTAATATTTTTCAAGCTGTAGTTAATTGATAAATCAGTGGACCTGTATTGGGGCTGTTGTTTGTCTCCAGTATTTGTAAAGTCACCCATATCATAAGTTCGTTCACGCCAGGCATGGCTGAGGGTAATAAAACCATTAGGCATAAACTGATAATTAACATTGGCTATTAGCGTCTGTTTTGGTACTCCTGGCATATCGTTTCCATCAATAAAGCCCTGAGCATTCCTGCCTATTCTAGCCTTAATAAAATTGTAATTAATTCCTATGCTTGTTTTAGTGCCTAACATATGGGTATGTTGTATTTCTAGGCCATATTTTTCTGAGTTATCGATATTTTCATTAAGGCTTGAGTTGGGATTGTAGACAATTTCATCCTCAAGGTCTGAGTAGTAAGTTGTAAATAGCGTGGAATGATGCTGTTCTTTGTAATTAAATCCCACATTAATTGTATTGGATTTTGCTGGATCAATAAATGCATTAAACGTTCTATCTACAACAGGATAACCTACTCCTATAAAAAAACGATCCACATCTGGCGCTAGATAAGCATGACTTATGTTGGTAAAGATCGAAAATTGATTATTAATCTGGTAATTAATACCAGCTTCATAGGCATTTAATGATTCTTCTGTTTTAAGAGATGAGGTCCCATTGTAGGTAAAGTCGACTTTTTCATGCCTCAGTCCCCCGCTGATCAAAATAGCATCAGTTAGTTGAGTTTCAGCCTCCACAAAAATTGCTTTATTCTTTTTTGTTACGTCGCCAACACCATCTTTTCTTTGGCCATCTGTAACTTGAATGCCTGATGTAAAAGCATACTTTTCGCCATGGTAAGGAAGTGATATGTTGAATGATTCGGTATCGTAGTCTTGGAGGGAATTACCATAGTAGGCCTGAGAGTATAAAGACATATCCTCTTTGAAATAGCTCATATTAATGCCAAGGCTATGGTTAAACTGATAGCTCGTTTTTAGTGAATAGCTATCGGTATCATAGTCATTGTTTGTGTATTCATTTCCTGTGCCATTTTGACTAGGGTCTGCTAAAAGTTGAGTTTTTGTAAGGCTATTTGAAAAATAATCGTTATTTCTAGTATTTAATACACTTAAATCAATTGTTAAATTTTTTGTGGGCTGTAGATTAATGCTTAATTTATTGAAATTATTTTTTGACTTTGCTTTATCTCCTGATGGGTCGGCAACAATCTGCCCGTCATTCTTTTCTGAGCTACTGTTGAGCATAATATTAAAGTTGTCACCTTGATAGCCCGTATTAAGGATAGTACTATGAGCGCCTTGGGTGCCTAGAGCTGTTTGAAGGCTATGCTCTACTGTATTTTTTGTTATGATATTAATAACCCCCGCCATGGCACCATCACCGAAGCGCACGGAACCAGAACCTCTCAATATTTCAATTCGCTCAATACTTTTTAAGGGTATATTGCCAATAATTTGAGGTACCGTATCAATGCGATTTAGTCTTTCTCCATTCACATTAATCACAATATTTTGAAAACCCGCCTCTGGACCATAGCCACGCATATCTATAAAAGGACTAGCTTTATTGCCGTATTGAGGTTGAATATTGATTGACGTATGTTGGGATAAAAAATCAAATATACTGAAACTGCCAGACTGCCCTATATCTTTAGCGGTATAAATTTCTTTCGACGATGTGGAAGTGATTTCCTGGGCAGCTGAGAGATCTTCCGTAACGAAAACTTGATTAGACTTTAGTGATTCTGCATAAACGATTTGTGGCGAGATGATACTTAATAACAATAATTTTTTTAACATGAAAAAACCTTTCAAATAAATGACCACTCAACCCCGAATGGATTAAAAGAGTGCAAATATACTGGGAGAAAGATTTAAATATTAACTATTTATTTCTTATATTGCCTCCCCGCAATATATGCAACTGAACTGGTCATTAGGCCGGTCTCCGGGCTCATAAGACTTGATAAATGCCTTCCCGAGAAAAAATAATTTCTCAGTGGCTCGATATTTATCCACACTTATTTACCGTTGCGGGGGCAGCGTAAGTATTTCACTTAACTTCCCGTTTAAACATAGTTTCGAAAGAATTTATGTCACCTAACAACAAAAATTATAGTAGCATGAAAACCATTTGTTAAAATTACATATAAGCATTCTTAGATTAAAATTAAAAGTCTAGTTGATAATTTTTAGATTATGATGAAGGCAAATTAAAGGAGTATGTCATGGCAAGAACAGTGCATTGCGTTAAATTAAACAAGGAAGCAGAAGGTCTGGATTTTCCACCTTATCCTGGCGATATGGGAAAGAAAATATTTGAAAGTGTATCAAAAGAAGCTTGGGCAGGATGGTTAAAACACCAAACTATGTTGGTTAATGAAAACAGATTAAGCTTGGTTGACCCGCAAGCAAGAAAGTACCTCAAAGAACAAACAGAGGCGTATTTTTTTGGGGATGGCGCAGAACAAGCTTCTGGTTATATTCCACCAAAACCTTAGTCTTAGTGTTTTAATTCAGCCTTAATCTCTTTGATGCTGGAGTGACGAACATCAGTACCTTTGACGGTATATATGACAGATTGGGTAATATTTTTTGCGTGATCGCCAATTCTTTCCAATGACTTTGTAACAAACATCAGCTCTAGTGACATAGAAATAGTTCTGGGATCTTCAAGCATGTAGGTAAGCAATTGCCTCATATGTGAACGGTATTCTTCATCCACTTCCTTGTCTTTTTCCAAGACCTCAATGGTTTCGGTAGTGTCAAGTCTAGCAAAAGAATTTAATGCTTGTCTTAGCATTAACTGTACAGAACTTAACATCGATTGAATGTTTTTAAATTGCGGCTTGCTCATTATATCGTTCTCAATAATGCGTATGGTAGCATTTGCAATTTTTGTAGATTCGTCACCAATACGCTCAAGATCGCTAATAATTTTAATCATCATTAACACATTTCTTAAATCTGCTGCCACTGGGGACCGTTTTCCAATTAACAGCGAACAGTCTTCATCGATATCAATTTCGAGGTCATTAACCTCCTCATCTCTTCGAATAACTTTTTCGGCTAGTTTTGTATCAGCCTCAATGAGCGATTGAACTGCCTCGCTGAGCTGTTCCTCAACTATAGTGCCCATCTCCAACACTTTTGCTCGGATAGATTGGAGGTCTGCATCATACTGTTTGTATATATGTTCTGAAGCCATAAAGCGGTATAACCTTTTGATTAAACTAATTTAATGATAATAATAATTCATTTTAATAAGATAGCCAATGCATTTCAGCCTACTTACGCATAGTTTTGACGCCCGAATCTGTTGCTAGCAACAATATGTCTGCTGATCTTTTGGCAAAAAGTCCGTTGGTAACAACCCCTACTATTTGATTGATCGTATCCTCAGTATCTATAGGATCGACGATATTCATTCCATGAACATCAAGAATAATATTTCCATTATCTGTCGTAAAATCTCTTAATTGCGGCTGACCTCCTAAAGCTGTTAATTGGCGCGCAACATAACTTCTTGCCATTGGAAGGACTTCTACTGGCAAAGGAAACTTGCCAAGTGTCGGGACAAATTTTGATTCATCACAAATACAGATAAACTTTTTTGCATTAGCCGCTACGATTTTTTCTCTCGTTAGGGCACCACCACCACCCTTAAGCATATGCATATGCTCCGTGATTTCATCTGCACCATCTACATAAATATCCATGCCATTAACCGAATTGAGATCAAACACCTCAATTCCATGCTTACGAAGCCGCTCAGCTGTTGCCTCACTGCTGGCTACTGCACCATCAATTTTATGTTTCACTTCAGCGAGAAAATCAATAAAATAGTTGGCAGTAGAACCGGTTCCTACGCCAATGATTCCTGATTCTACGTATTCAATTGCTGCTCTAGCGACTTGTTTTTTTAATTCGTCTTGTGATAAAGCCATTTTCTACCAAACCCTTCATTTTTAACTATAATTAGGTTTACTATCATACACTGCGACGAGTTTCTTGAAAATTAACTAATTATGAAAAATGCATATAAAAAAAGAATTGATGAGGCTAACGTCTATGAGGCAGCAATAAAAACGCCCCTACAAAAACAACAAAACTTATCTCAAAGATTTAATAACAATATTCTTTTAAAGCGCGAAGACCTTCAGCCTGTTTTTTCATTCAAGGTTCGTGGCGCTTATAATAAGATGGTGCATTTATCTAAAGAGGATCTGGAAAAAGGTGTCATTTCATGCTCTGCCGGCAATCATGCTCAAGGGGTGGCACTAGCAGCACAGAAACTAGGATGTAAGGCGTTAATTGTTATGCCAAGTACAACGCCCTTAATAAAAATTAAGGCTGTGGAGAGACGAGGCGCCGAGGTAATTCTCCATGGTCATTCATTACATGAATCATATAATCATGCATTAGAAATTCAAAAAAAAGAAAACCTCACCTTCATTCATCCGTATGACGATCCCGATGTCATAGCTGGACAAGGCACTATCGCAAAGGAAATTTTGGCCGATCATCCAGGTACTATTCATGCCGTATTTGTTTGTGTTGGCGGCGGCGGATTAATAGCAGGTATTGCCACATACATTAAGGCGGTGAGACCTGAAATTAGAGTCATAGGAGTTGAGGCGCAAGGCGCTGATGCAATGACGCAATCTTTGAAAGCTAACAAGAGGGTGTTGTTGGAGAATGTTAGTCTTTTTGCCGAGGGCGCTGCGCTAAAGCAGGTGGGAGAAGAAAATTTCAGACTCTGCCAAGAATATGTTGATGAAATGATTGTGGTTAGCAATGATGAAATATGTGCAGCTATAAAAGACGTATTTGAAGACACGCGAACTATTCTTGAGACGGCAGGGGCTTTGGCGGTTGCCGGTATCAAATCTTATATCAAGAAAAATAACATTACGTCGGAGACTTTAATTGGAACCGCCTCAGGTGCCAATATGAATTTTGATCGCTTAGGGTTTGTCGCTGAAAGAGCAGAAATTGGAGAAGAAAGGGAAACGGTTTTTGCGGTAACTATTCCTGAAGAGCCAGGCGCCTTTAAGGCATTTTGTGGTCTGATAGGCTCGAGGAGTATTACGGAATTTAATTATAGATTTTCAAGTCATGCTAGTGCACATATTTTCGTCGGCATTAGCGTTAGAGATTTTCAAGAATCTAAATTATTAATTAAAACGTTAAATGACGCTGGTCTTGATGCAATTGATTTGTCTCATAATGAGGTTGCTAAATTACATTTAAGGCATCTAGTTGGCGGCCATGCCCCGGAGGTTGAAAATGAAGTAATTTATCGATTTGAGTTTCCAGAACGACCAGGCGCGCTATCAAACTTCCTAAATAATATGGGGGAAAATTGGAATATCAGCTTATTCCATTATCGAAATCATGGGGCAGATATAGGGCGTGTGCTAGTTGGGATTCAAGTACCGCCGAGTGAAAAGGAAACTTTCCAGGCATTCTTAAGTCAAGTAGGGTACCCGAGCTGGGATGAGACAAATAACCCGGCTTACAAATTATTTTTAGGCAATTGATTAGATAAAACAACGTAACATAGAATTTTCACAAACACTTTAAAAAGGGAGTTGTAATGAATTGGTTGAAATTATTTACTGTCGTATTGATATTATCCTCATGTAGCCAAGGCGATAGAGGAAAGGTATATGTTACTTCGCAAAATAGTGGAGTCACCGTGATCGACTTGAATTCAATGGAAGTTGTAGATGAATTTAAGGTGGGAGGTTTTCCACGAGGTATCGGTCTAACTAAGGATGGAAAATACCTGGTAACAGCAAATAAAGATGATGCTTCTATTAGTTTGGTAAACGTCGAAACAAAGGTCATTGAAAAGACCATAGAAGTTGGCATTAACCCTGAGTTCGTTAGGATTAAAGACGGATTAGCTTTTATATCTACTGAGCCTTCATCCAAGGGTAAGCCACCTGCGCCCGGAGAGCAGAAGCATGAAGAAGAGGAAGAAGACGACGAGGATAGGACGCCAGCCAAAGTTTCTATTGTTGACTTAGCATTGGGTGAGAAGGTGCGAGATATTACTGCTGGACCAGAAACCGAGGGCATAGAGTTTAGTAAAGACGGTAAGCAAATTATTGTTACCAACGAAGCGGACAATACGATCACAGTGCATGACTTTATTTCTGGGGAATTAATTAAGACTATTTCAGTTGAGCCTTATGGAAAAAGGCCAAGAGGCATTAAAGTCTCTCCTAACGGGGAACATTACATCGCCACATTGGAGCATAGCGATAATTTTATTGTGCTTGATAGAGACTTCAACCATTTAAAAACGGTTTCGACTGGTAAATCACCATACGGAACAAGCTTTAATGCTGAGGGTGATAAACTTTTCGTTGCGGCTGGGAAGTCAAAGACATTAGAAGTTTATGACGCAACTGATTACAGTAAAATTAAAGATATCAACATAGAAGGTAAAAGATGTTGGCACTTTACCTTCACTCCTGACAATCAAGATATTTTGTTAGCCTGTGGACGTTCAGATGAAATTGTAGTGGTCGATGTAGGCGATCTCGCAGTGGAGAAACGTATTCCAGTGGCGGGCATACCTTGGGGCATTGTAAGCTACCCTCCTGCTATTGGTAGCTTAGACCAGCCACGTTAAGAGCTTTCTTTGGGGATTTTATTTATAAAATCCCATTCATTTTTTGACAGAGGGGTAATCGAAAGTCGGTTGCCCCTTTGTAGTATTTTCATCTCACTTAATTCGGGATAGGTTTTTAAGTCTTGAAGGCTTATCAACGAGATGCGCCTTAAAAATTGAACGTCGACATTAACCCATCGCGGATTGTCTGGTGAGGATTTTGGATCGAAGTACTTGTGACCTTTGATGAATTGTAATTTATCAGGGTAGGCTAATTTAGAAACCTGCATAACACCAACAATCCCTGGTATCTTGCAATTCGAATGGTAGAAGAAAGCAAGATCGCCGAGTTCCATGGTGTCTCTCATAAAGTTACGTGCTTGGTAGTTTCTAATACCATACCAATCAATACTTTGATCAGATGCTTTTTCCAGATCATCTATTGAAAAGTCTGTAGGTTCAGATTTCATTAGCCAATAGCGCATAATTTTTCCTAAAGGTAAATAATTGTTGTATCGTAATTATAGTTTAATAAAGGAAATATAAAATGGAGAAGAAAAATGTTTTAGGGAAAAATTTGGAAGTCTGTAGCCTAGACCCTATTACTGGATATTTTAGGAATGGCGAATGCGATCATTGTCAGTCCGACAACGGTCAACATACGGTATGCGCTGAGGTTAATAATGATTTCCTAGCATTCTCAAAAGAGAGCGGTAATGATCTTTCAACACCAAGGCCTGAGTTTAATTTTCCAGGACTCGTGGCAGGTGACAGATGGTGTTTATGTGCTAGCAGATGGCTAGAGTCAGCTGAAGCAGGTTGCGCCCCTCCTATTATTCTAGAGGCTACCCATGAAAAGGCTCTAGATATTATAGAAATGAGCGATTTGGAATACCATAAACTGCATAAATAATTTGTTTGGGTGTTGCCTAGACCAGCATCCAGAACCAAAGGTTCAAGTGGTAATAGACTAAGAAGTTTTAGGTTCGCTCGCCAAGAGCCCTTAAAAGGTTACCCAATCGTGAGCGATCGCACCACATTCTGATTGACTAAAACCGATGCTATAGACTAGTTCAAGGAATAATTAGCCTAAGCAACACCCAAACAAACTCCTACCCCTATTCTAATCCAGAATGCTATCTAGCAGCCTATTAAAATCAGTTAGTTTGTTTTTATAGCCCAATGTATGGACATCAGCGTCGGCATTATGATTTTTATTAAGATATTCATGTGTGATGTTTAGTGCGGCCATAATAATCGTTTTATCAACTCCTATGACTGAGCCAGAGGACTGTATTTCTTCAATTTTATGATTGAGATAATTGATTGATTTCATCAGGCTGTCCTCCTCATTTTCGGGACAGGCAATTGAGAAGTCACGACCAAGAATTTTTACTTCAATTTGTTTTGCCATAATATTTTAAGGAATTTGCGCTAATAAATTTTCAATTTTGACCGTTGCCTCAGTAATTTTGGCTTTTAACATCTTTATTTCTTCTTTTGCTTCATAAAGCTCAGGCACGACTGATTCCGTTTCATTTTTCATGTTATTGATTTTAGTAACCAATAAGTTAATTTTTTCTTCTAATAGATTAATTTCTTCTTGCATGGCTTCACTATAGTGTAAATATTAATCATCATCAATAGCCTATTTCTTTCTATTAATTTTTTTTGCTCGAGGGTGGGCGTCATCATAAATCTTCGATAAATGCTGGTAATCAAGATGGGTATATATTTGCGTAGTACTTATATTGGCATGCCCAAGAAGTTCCTGAATAGCTCTGAGATCTTGGCTCGATTGCAGGAGATGACTTGCAAAACTGTGTCTTAATAAATGAGGATGAATATTTTCCGGAATACCCTGTTTAATAGCCCAAAACTTTAATCGATACTGGATTGATCGTACGCCTAAGGCATGACCCTTTTCCGACAAGAAAACATTGGTGATGTGAGGGTCAAGTTCACTAATTTTTTCACGCATTGTTAACCAGGCACTTAAGGCGGTTATAGCATGGCTCCCAATAGGCACAATTCTTGATTTATTTCCCTTGCCCAATACATTCGCTGTGTGCTCGCTCATATTAAGGTCGGCAAGAGTCATTCCTACCAGCTCAGACAGTCGTAATCCTGACGAATAGAATAATTCCATAATAGCTCGGTCGCGCAATCCTAAAAAGGATTTGTCCGTAATGCTGACTAATTTAATGGCATGATCAATGGAGAGTGTTTGGGGTAATAATTTTTTTGCTTTTGGAGCTTTAATCGCAATAACCGGATTGAGACTAAATTGATAGCGATGGTTGAGAAAATCAAAAAATCCTCGCCATGATGAAAGCATTCTCGATAATGACTTCCCGTTGATTCCTTTAGCATGAAAAACTGATACCCCTCTCCTAATATCGCTCACCTGATAATGTTTTAAATCTTTACCTTGCAACTCTTTATCTAAAAGTTGAATATCTCTGAGGTAACTTTTTATTGTAAGCGCGCTTAATCTCTTCTCAAATTTTATGTAATCAGTATATTTTTCTATGTAGTCTTTATTCGTCATGCGAAATTATTTGGGAGATATTGAGCTCACCATCAAAGACCCATTCAGCTGGGCCCATAAGCTCAATGGAACCTTTGGGAGTGAGGTTGATTGTTAATTGTCCTCCATCCATTAAGACATTGACAGGCCCTTGTACCCATTGATTTTGGACTGCTATTACAGCAGCAGCGCAAGCCCCGGAACCACAGGCCAAGGTCATTCCACTCCCCCGCTCATAAACCTTTAATGACAGGGTATGCTTATCGATAACTTGAACAAAACCTACATTCACACTCTCAGGAAATGCGGGTGACCGTTGTAATGCTTTGCCTATTGTTACGAGGTCAATCCCTGTGAGCTTGGGTAGCTTGATAACTGCATGTGGGTTCCCCATAGAAAGCGGAAAAAATTCATAGGTTTTGCTATCCACTGTAACGCTAGGTACGTTGGCATTGATAGAAATAAAAGGTATCTTTTCGTGGTCAAATACCGGAACACCCATATCCACAGAAATAAGACCATCATTCTTGTAAGACAAGACAATCACACCTGATTGAGTCTCCACAGTGATTTCATTATTTGAGGATAAATTTTTAATTTTTAGGTAATGAAAAAAACATCGAGCCCCGTTTCCGCATTGCCCAACTTCCCCCCCATCTGCATTAAAAATTCGGTACTTAAATTCTGCCGAAGCTTGAGTGGGTTTTTCAATAATTAGCAGCTGATCAAAACCAATACCAAAATTACGGTCGGCCATTTTCTTTATTTGAAAAGATGTTAGGTGGAAGTCACGGTTCATTTGGTTAATAACCACGAAATCATTGCCGGCCCCATGCATCTTGCTAAAAGGAATATTGAGTAATTTGACCATATGAATTTTTTCTTTTTTTTGTTATTGTATCGGACATTATAAAATTTTAAAGAAATCTTTATCTTATGAACGACTACCTATTTACTTCTGAATCAGTATCTGAAGGCCATCCCGATAAAGTCGCGGACCAGATATCCGATGCTATTTTAGATGCCATTCTTGAGCAAGATCCGAATGCTAGGGTTGCTGCAGAAACTATGGCCGCAACCAACCTTATTGTACTTGCTGGGGAAATTACTAGTAATAGCACCGTCGATTATGAACAAATTGCGCGAAATACCCTAAAAAGCATTGGTTATGACAATCCAGAATATGGCATTGATTATAAAACATGTGATGTCATGGTTAGGTACGGTGAGCAATCCAGAGATATAGGTCAAGGTGTAGATGGTGCAATGGATGATCCTAAAGATCAAGGAGCAGGAGACCAGGGAATAATGTTTGGGTATGCATGCAACGAGACTTTAGATTTAATGCCATTGCCGATTTGGTTATCACATCGATTGGTCGAGAGGCAAGCAATGCTAAGAAAAGATGGAAGACTCCCATGGTTGAGACCCGATGCTAAATCTCAAGTGACTATAAGGTATGAAAACAATAAGCCTCATAGTATTGATACGGTAGTGGTATCAACTCAACATGCACCAGACATAGAATTAAAGGATTTGCGCGAAGCTGTGGTCGAAGAGATTATTAAGCCTATTTTACCAAGCGATCTAATAAAAGGCGACATTAAGTATCTCATCAACCCAACCGGAAGATTTGTTATTGGTGGGCCTGAAGGGGATTGTGGGCTTACAGGACGAAAAATTATTGTAGATACTTACGGTGGAGCTGCACCCCATGGTGGCGGAGCTTTCTCTGGAAAAGATCCGAGCAAAGTTGATCGATCTGCAGCCTACGCTGCAAGGTATGTTGCAAAAAATATCGTAGCAGCCGGCCTAGCAGAAAAGTGTTTAGTGCAACTATCCTATGCTATTGGTGTAGCAAAACCGACTTCAGTCATGGTGGATACCCTTGGCACAGGAAAATTAACAGGCGAAGAAATATCTAATTTAGTTTTAAGTGAGTTTGATTTACGACCCAAAGGTATCGTTGAAATGCTTGATCTTCTTAGGCCTATTTATAAAAAAACAGCTGCGTACGGTCATTTTGGAAGAAATGAGCCTGAATTTACTTGGGAGAACTTGGATAAAAAGATGGCGTTAATGAAAGCCTAAGTACTTGATTTAGAATAAAAGATCGATTAAAATAATAATATACCGAGGAACGCTGCAGGACTACCCTAGGCTCGGCTAACATTTCAAACCGCGTTCACTTAACTTCAGTGCCAGTTGTTGGATAAAGTGAACATAAAACCTCATCCCACTGCCACTGTTATTTTTAAGGAAAAAAATGAACACAGTGACTGAATCAAACTTAAAACCAAACGATTATTTTGTTGCAGACCTAGCGTTAGCTGATTTTGGCCGAAAAGAAATTTCTATTGCAGAAATTGAGATGCCGGGGTTAATGGCAATTCGTGAAGAATATGCACATTCCCAGCCTCTTAAAGGCGCTTTTATTACCGGTTCGCTGCACATGACTATTCAGACTGCAGTGCTGATTGAAACGCTTAAAGACCTCGGTGCAGAGGTAAGATGGGCTTCCTGTAACATTTATTCTACACAGGATCATGCAGCAGCAGCTATTGCTGCTGGAGGAACTCCAGTCTTTGCTTATAAAGGTGAATCATTAGATGAGTATTGGGCTTTTACTCATCGGATATTTGAATGGGAAGACGGTAAGTTTTCTAATATGATTTTAGATGATGGTGGTGATGCAACAATGCTTCTTCACTTAGGTGTTAAGGCCGAAAAAGATCTTGCAGTGTTAGATAGTCCTGAGTCAGAAGAAGAGGTGTGTTTGTTCAATGCTATTAAAAAGAATTTAAAGGCTAACCCTTCTTGGTACTCAGATCGTATTGTACATATCCAGGGTGTGACTGAAGAAACCACTACAGGCGTTCATCGTTTGTATCAAATGTATCGCGATGGTGAACTGGCATTTCCTGCTATCAACGTTAACGACTCAGTAACTAAATCAAAGTTTGATAATCTATATGGCTGCAGAGAGTCATTGGTAGACGCTATTAAGCGTGCAACAGATGTAATGATTGCAGGGAAGGTTGCTGTTGTAGCCGGTTATGGAGATGTTGGGAAGGGATCTTCTCAAGCCTTAAGGGCACTTTCTGCGCAAGTATGGGTAACTGAAGTCGATCCAATTTGTGCACTTCAAGCAGCCATGGAAGGCTATAGAGTAGTAACTATGGATTATGCTTGTGAACATGCCGATATTTTTGTTACGGCAACTGGAAATTTAAATGTAATCAATTATAGCCATATGAGCAAGATGAAGAATGAAGCAATCGTCTGTAATATTGGTCATTTTGACAATGAAATTGATGTAGCGTCTTTATCTGATTGCGATTGGGATGAAATCAAACCTCAGGTTGACCATGTAAGCTTCCCAAATGGGAACAAAATTATTTTATTAGCAAAAGGCAGGCTAGTTAATCTAGGTTGCGCTACTGGTCATCCTAGCTATGTAATGAGTTCGTCTTTCGCTAACCAAGTTATCGCGCAAATAGAAATATTCAAAAATACCGATAACTATCCATTAGGAGTGTATACCCTTCCTAAGCACCTAGATGAAAAGGTGGCACGCCTTCAACTTAAGACATTAAATGCGCAATTGTCTGAGCTTAGCGAAGAGCAAGCAGACTATATAGGCGTTAAGGTTTCTGGCCCTTATAAGCCTGAGCAATACAGGTACTAGAATGGCAACCTTGCCTCCAATAAGCTTTGAATTCTTTCCTCCACGAAATGAGGAAGGAATTCAAAGCCTTGAGTTAGTCGTAAAAAATCTTAATTTATTTGACCCTGATTTTTATTCAGTAACATTTGGTGCGGGCGGATCAACCAAAGAAAAAACTTTAGAGACTGTTCTTAAGATTAAGGAGTTGGGCTCTACCGCAGTTCCGCATATTTCTTGTATATCGTCATCAAAGCAAGAGATCAGCCAAGTGCTTAAAGCGTATCAATCTCATAATATCAATCAGATTGTGGCGTTGAGGGGAGACAATCCTTCCGGAGCTGTCAATTATGGTGATTTTAAATACGCTAACGAGCTAGTTAATTTTATACGTGAGGAGACTGGTGATCATTTTCTTATTGAAGTAGCAGCTTACCCTGAATTTCATCCAGAAGCACTATCAGCACAAGATGACATGGATAACTTTCAAAGAAAAATCGATGCAGGAGCTACGGGAGCAATAACGCAATTCTTTTTTAATGTTGATTCATATTTTAAATTCATGGAAGAGTGCCATCGAAGATCTATCGCTATTCCAGTAGTGCCAGGAATTATGCCGATTTATAACGTTAAGCAACTTTCAAGATTTTCTGCTAACTGTGGGTCAGAGATTCCAAGATGGCTTAGGATGAGATTAGAAGATTACGGGGACGATTTGGAGTCCTTGAGAAGCTTTGGGGTTGATGTTATTACTGAGTTATGCGAAACACTTACTCAGTACGGGGTGCCAAGCATTCATTTCTACACTTTAAATCAATCAGGAATTATCACAAAAATTATTAACAACCTTAAATCCTAATGAATAGTTAAGGTGTCTTTGTTATATAAGGCATCCTCAACAAACAGGTAGTCATTTTCCTTTCCATTATTCCATAAAGCCATCATCACTACCCACCTCACTTCGTCGATAGAGATAATGTTTTGATTTAATGCCATTGCCCTATCAATAATAATCTCTCTTTCAATAGAATTTAAAACTTTTGCTTGCTCTAGAAAAAGGATAAACCCAAGCCCTTCGGATGATATTTTTTTGTATTCTTTTTCAGTAAAAATTCTTAGGTTAGTGTTTTCTTTTGCATCGATAGCTTGGGGAATTTTATCGGACATTGCTTTTAATTGAGAAAACCAATCAAAAGCTTCTTCTATATCATCATTATCAAATCCTGCAGCCTCTAGCTCCATAGAAATGTTATTAAAATCCAGGTAGCTCTTAGAGCTTAGATAATTCTCAAACATGTATATTAATAATTCAAACATAACATTCCTTCTGGCGAACCGTTATTAAATTCTATAGATGAATACAGCAAGGTAAAATATAAGAAAAGACGCCTTGAGGCAGTATAATTAAAGCTAGAGATAAATTGTTTTATTGTTATCACCTTAGAAATAATTTATCAGCTTAACAACAATTAATCAATATTAATTTATGGCGATTTTAACAATACTAACTTATCCAGACCCTAATTTGCATAAAGTAGCAAAAGCTCTGGTGAGCGTTGATGAGATTCATAAAACATTAATTAAAGATATGGCTGAGACAATGTATATGTCAAAGGGAATTGGTTTAGCCGCAACTCAAGTTGACTTTCATGAACGCATTATTGTCATCGATATATCTGAAGATAAGAATGATCTACTCGTATTAATCAACCCTGAAATCATTCAAAAGAAAGGTAAACAGGAATATGAAGAGGGGTGCTTGTCTGTCCCAGGATTTTATGAGGCAGTTGAAAGATTTGACTTCATCAAAGTCAAATCTCTTAACACCAGCGGCAAATTTTTTGAATTTGAAGCACGAGGATTGTTATCTGTATGTATTCAGCACGAAATGGATCATTTGGAAGGTAAGGTTTTTGTCGAATACTTATCCCCCTTGAAGCAAAACAGAATTAAAAGAAAGTTAATAAAACAAAGAAAAAATAAGTCATAGCGATGAACAATAAACTCAAAATAGTTTTTGCCGGCACCCCAGAATTTGCTGTGCCAACATTTAATCTATTAAATAAATCATCACATGAGGTTGTGTGCGTTTTAACACAGCCTGATAGACGTTCCGGAAGAGGAATGAAAATAAATCCAAGCCCAGTAAAAAGGGCAGCACAACAGTGCGCGTTATATATCTTGCAGCCTGAGTCACTCGATCACAATGTAATGGAAAATTTAAAGGACCTTAATGCTGATATCCTGATAGTGGCTGCGTATGGATTAATTATTCCCAAAAGCATATTGCATATATTTCCAAAGGGATGTTTTAACGTCCATGCATCCTTATTACCAAGATGGAGAGGGGCGGCACCCATACATAGAGCGATTGAAAGTGGCGACCCTAAAATTGGTGTCACCATTATGCAAGTAGTTGAAAAACTTGATGCTGGGCCAATGGCCAAAAAGGTAAGCATGGATTTGTTAGAAAAATACACTACAGGTGACATGACAGAAGCTATGGCCTTAATGGGAGCAAAATTAATGATGGAGGTTATCGATGTAATTGCCTCTGGCAACTCAATCAATTGGATAGAACAAAATGAAAGTGATGTTACGTACGCAAAAAAAATTCGAAAAGATGAGGGGATACTCAATTTAAATGAGGACCCAAGTATTCTAATAAAAAGAATAAAAGCATTTAACCCTTACCCTGGAGTCAAAGGTTTATTTAGAGGTAAGGGGCTAAAGGTATGGAATGCCGTACTAATTGATAATTTTGACATATTAAAGAATTTACAACCCGGTGATTTGAAAGTCATTGAAAAAAGACTGATACTTAGATTGGATCGAGGTGGGATAGAGTTGATGGAAATGCAGGTTGAAGGCGAAAAAAAAATTGAGGCTAAAGACTTTATTTTTAGATACAAGATAAATCAAGGAGATAGAATAAATTGATGCACGAGTCACAAAGGTACGCGGCAATAATTATTGATAAGGTTCTTGGTGGAAGCAACCTAGACCTTGCATTTGATAAAGCTCTTAAAAATTCTGATGAATTTGTTCAGCAGAGCCAGGTAAAAGCTATAACCTACGGAACGCTAAGATATATGGGCCAATCAAATTATCTAATAGACATCCTTATAAAGAATAAAATTGAAAATAGAGTATTAGAGTCTCTTATTCATGTTGCTATATACCAACTAACACAAGAGGCTCATTCAGATTTTACTGTCGTTGATCAGGCTGTACGGGCAGCTAAGAAGATTGATTTTAGAAAAAGTAATCTGGTAAATGCTGTATTAAGAAACTTCCTAAGAAACAAAGAAGCGTTAATTAAAGGTTTCGTCAAACAAAGCGAGTCAAAATATAATTATCCGCTGTGGTGGGTGGATAAAATGAAGGAGCAATACCAGGAGCATTGGGAGGATATTTTACGTATAGGAAATGAGCACCCACCGATGACCATAAGAATAAATAAAAAGAATATTGCTGTTGAAAAATACGTTGTGATCTTAAATGATAATAATATCAGCTTTCGTCTTATCCATGACAATGCTTTAATTATAGAGACACCAGTAAATGTGCAAGATATCCCAGGTTTTGATGAGGGTTATTTCTCCGTACAAGACTATGGAGCACAGTTAGCTGCTAATTTTTTAGAGCTTAAAGACGGCCAATTAGTTTTAGATGCTTGTGCCGCACCCGGTGGAAAAACAACTAGCATCCTAGAATCTTATGATGTTAGTTTAGTGTCCCTTGAAATAAATGCAATTAGAGCAAAAAAGATTGACGAAAACCTTAAAAGGTTAGGACTTCGAACCAATCTTGTTAAGCAAGGATTAGATAAAGAAAATTTATGGTGGGATAAAAAGGCATTTGATAGAATTTTATTAGATGTACCATGCTCAGCATCGGGAATTGTAAGAAGGCATGTAGATATAAAATGGCTTAGAAGACCGGCGGATTTTATAAATTTTGGAAAGAACCAATTGGAACTCCTAAATAATGCATGGCCGCTTTTAAAGGAAAACGGGAAGCTTCTTTATGTTACTTGTTCCGTTTTCCAAGAAGAAAATAATGATGTTGTCACTGCATTTTGCAAACAACATCAAGATGCTAAAAGGGGGGGGCTGCAATTCCCTGAAAGTGTAGCGCACCTAAAAAATCAGATGCTACCCTCTAAAAATCATGATGGATTGTATTATGAGATTCTCGAGAAAAATTAAACTCGCAATCATTTTATTAGTTTCAGCAGGGCTTAATACTTCTGTTATTGCGGAAAATAAAATCCTTGTTAGTTTGTTAGATATACATCAGGTAAAAAATATTGCTTATGTTAGCTTTAATCAACGTATTGATCTTACTCCAGAATTGTTTGGTGCATTAGAAAAAGGCATTCCCTTGCAATTTAATGTTAATTTTCAAATAATAGAGCATAATAAATTTTGGTTAGATCAAATAGTTTTGATGAAAAAAGGGACCTACCAAATCAAGTATAAAAATTTAATTCAGCAATATGAAGCCATTAATATAAATGGAGATAAAAAATATTTTAGCGAGATAAAAGATGGTATAAATTTCATAGAAAATGTAAAAGAATGGAATGTAGGTATTGCTGTCGAGCCTATTGGGAATTTAGTCATGTCTTTAAAAGTAAAATTAGATAAAAGCAGCCTACCAAAACCGATACAACTCAATATTGGAGATGATATATGGAAGCTTCAATCAGATTCGATAGTAAATATAATAGAGACTGGTAATTGAAATACCTGGTTCCAATTTTTGGGTTAGTTGGCCTTGCACTTCTTATAATGCTAGCAAGGTCCTTAGCAAACACAGATTTAGTATCAACCGAGTCATTTAGACTGCTTTTTATATTCAACGTGCTCTTTATTGCATCCCTTGTTTTCCTTATTGCTCATCAAATATTTAGATTATTAAAAAATATAAAAAAAGAAATTATTGGAAGCAAGCTGACATTAAGGCTCGTTATCTCTTTTGCCTTAATGATTATTGTCCCAGTGTCAATTGTGTACTTGGTTTCTGTAAGCTTTTTAACTAAATCTATTAACTCATGGTTTGACGTTAAAGTTGAATCAGCTCTTGAAGGAGGTTTAAGTTTAGGACAAAAAACCTTAAATATTCTAATGCGGGATATTGAGCTTAAAGGTAGAAGCATGGCATACAGCATTGGAAATGCTGAGGAGGGTGAGAGAGATAGCTTGCTTCGAGATATGCGGGAAAAGTTTATTATTGATGAAGTTATACTATACGACCAAAAAATTAATATTCTTGGACTTTCTAGTGCTAATAAATCAAGTGTACCAACAATAGCCAATTATGAACACATAGAGAGAGCCGGTAGAGGTTTTTATGGAGTTATTGAGGAGTTTGACGATACTATAATATTACGGGCTTATATTCCTGTGAATTTTAAAAATAAGATTGCTGAGAGGGGTTACCTAGAAGTTCGACAACCGATACCAACGGAAATATCTAGCTTAGCAATATCAGTTGAATCAGTGTATGAAGACTATCAAAGACTTTCCTATAGCAGAAAATCATTAAATATTGTTTATACGCTCACTCTCACGATTGTTCTCCTGCTGGCCATATTGTCTGCTGTGGCAATCTCCTTTGTAATAAGCAGGAAATTCTCCGAGCCATTGGCTCAATTAGCAGATGCAACGAAGCAAGTAGCGAAAGGTAACTTTAATAAAATAATTCCGGAGTATGGAAAAAAAGATGAAATTGGTACGCTAGTAAAATCATTTAATAGTATGACTAGGCAATTGGATATTGCGACACAGAACGATAGAAAAAATCAACACAGAGTTGAGTTAGCAAGATTGTTTTTAGATACAATCCTGACTAATTTGTCTTCGGGCGTCATAGTTGTTGATAGTGACCAAAAGATAAGACTTTATAATCTGGCTGCATTGACGTTGCTCCAGATAAATAAACAAATAATTAAAAACAGAGTATTAGATAAAGTAGCGGTTAATAATAAAGAATTATCACCGGTCCTAGAATTTATTTCGTCTTATGTTTTAGCTAAAGGAAAAAGCAAAGACAAGAACAGGGAATATAAAATTAATACAAATAAAAACGAGCGAGTTATAAGAATACAAATTAATTCTATTCGCAATGATAGGAAAAATAATTATATTGTTTTAATCGACGATATAACAGATGTGACAGAAGGTCAGCGCCATCAGGCCTGGTCTGAAGTAGCACGCAGACTAGCTCATGAGATAAAGAATCCCTTAACCCCAATTCAATTATCTGCTGAAAGAATCGAGCATAAATTAAAAACTAAATTAAATGATGAGGATCAGACGATTCTATCAAAAGCAACAAATACAATAGTTGGACAAGTCAATGCATTGAAAACTATGGTGAATGAATTTTCAGACTATGCAAGGCCACCAAAAATAGAAAAGAATAATATTAATGTCAACATGTTGATTCAATCTGTTGTGGACTTATATGAACCAGTAGGAATTAATATTAGCATTAAGCAACCAAATCAAGTATTGATGGTTATGGGAGATGAAAATAAACTTAGGCAAGTATTCGTTAATTTATTAGAAAATGCTAAGGATGCTTTGGTTGACGAAAGAAAACCTCAAATTACAATTCAAACTAAAGTAATAAAAGGCACTATAGTAATAGTGTTTGAAGATAACGGATCAGGAGTCCCTGAAAATATTCTAGGAAAGATATTCGAACCATATGTGACAAGCAAGAGCCATGGTACCGGACTTGGTTTGGCTATTGTTTTGAAGATAATTGAAGAGCACAAAGGATCGATAGAAATAAAAAATAAAAGACTTGGTGGGTCCAAGGCCATAATTATACTACCCATGAGCATGTAATGAAAAAAGCAAAGATATTAATTGTTGATGATGAAGCTGGGATACGTGATTCATTAAATGAAAATTTAATGGACGAAGGGTACGATATCTATCTAGCAAAAGATGCCGTTGAGGCGAGGGAAATTCAAAAAAAAGAAAATCTAGATATAATCTTATTAGATATTTGGATGCCTGACTGTGATGGCATTTCACTGCTAAAAGAGTGGAAAAAAAATAATAATGTTAAGTGTCCAGTGATTATGATGTCAGGTCATGGAACAATAGATACAGCCATTGAAGCAACAAAAATTGGCGCATTTGATTTTCTTGAAAAGCCAATATCACTGCAGAAACTTTTAAAAACGGTAAGTAATTGCCTTAAAGCAACCATTAATATTTCTAAACTAAACAGAAGTTTTATTGATTCAAATGAACAGAATTTTATTAAGGAATATCGTAATAGGCTGTCTGAAGTAAAAAATGAGCAAGTAATATGCATAGATGGTCCCGAAGGAAATTTTTTAAATATTATTATTGACTACTTAGTTGAGAATGATTTTTACAAATTACAAAATGAATCTGTTCTTGACAATTCGCTCATCCATAAAATACAAGCTAAGGGTAAAAACAATTTACTCGTAAGTCATTATAAAAAACTATCTAACTTTAATAAAAAAGAGCTTAAGGAGTTACTTGATGTTTATAAAAAAAATAACATAAGAATAGTTTTTGCAGATGTAAGAATCAATATATTTAATTCGCTATTTGATGAAGATGTTAAGTTAAAAAAATATTATATATCCCTGCCGATAGGAAGAGATCCTGACATGATTCCTGAGTACGCTAAATCAATTCTAGACTTCTACCTTACTAAGAATTTAAATTTAGGCTATAAATCTTTTGATACTTCGGCATTAAATGCCTTAAGACTTAATAGCAATTTCTTAAATATTGATACTCTAGATAATTGCATTTCAATGTTAGTCCAACAAGTGTCGGGTGAACTCATTTTGGCGGAAGATGTTAATTCACATATAAATAAATTAAGGGCTACTGAAAAAAAAGCTATTGAAAATAACAATGTTGAGCTGGATACTGAATTTTATAGTAAAAATCTTAAGGAAGCGCGTGAAGATTTTGAAAAAAAATATTTCAACTATCATATAGGGCAAGGAAAATCTGTATCAGATCTTGCAAAGGTATCAGGCATTGAAAGAACACATCTATATAGAAAGTTAAAACAACTTGGTTTAAAAAATAAATAATTATCGAAATTCGGATATTACCGGAGTGTGGTCAGATGGTCGTTCTAGTTTCCTTGGGTCCTCATCAATGTATGCAGTCGAAAGATTGCCTTTAAGAGACTCGCTTATCAGTATGTGATCTATACGCATCCCTAAATTTCTTCTGAATCCTGCCATGCGGTAGTCCCACCATGAAAACTTTTGTAGATCTTTATTAAGGAACCTAAAACTATCTATAAAACCACAATCGATTACATCGTTAAAAAGATCGCGCTCATCTGGAGACACTAGAATACTTCCAAGCCATCCTTCCGGATCATGACAGTCGATATCGCACGGGGCAATATTAAAGTCCCCAGTAAGAATGACATGTTTATTATCACTATTTAATTTTTTAACCCAATGGTTAAATTTTCGGAGCCATGAAAGTTTGTATTTGAATTTTTCTGACCCTACAACCTGGCCATTCGGGACATATGCGCTTACAACCCTTATTGGACCTAACTCTTCTGAGGGATAAGCCCCATGAATAATACGTTTCTGAGGATCGTCGAACCCAGGCAAATCGTTGCCAACTTCTAACAAACCTTTGTTACTTATTAATGCAACACCATTATATGTTCTTTGACCGTTATGATAAGACTTGTATCCAATAGCCTTAAATGCTTCATGAGAAAATTTTTCATTGGTCTGCTTGGTCTCCTGAAGACATAGCACATCTGGGTTATGAGCTTTAATCCAATCAATCACATGATCCAAGCGTACATTTAGCGAGTTAACATTCCATGTAGCAATTTTCATCGAGAAGTGAGGCCTGAGTGTTTAAGTAAAGCATCAATCTTAGGCTTTCTGCCCCTGAAAGCCTCAAATGATTTAATGGCAGGTCTTGAACCACCTCTGCCTAAAATTTCATTTTTAAATTTATTCCCTATTTTTTTTGAAAAAATTCCTGTCTCCTCAAATAAACTATATGCGTCAGCTGATAAAACTTCTGCCCATTTATAGCTATAATATCCAGCAGCGTAACCTCCAGCAAAGATATGAGAAAAGCTATGAGGGAAACGGTTCCAATTTGGTGGCTTAACAATGGCAATAGAGGCTCTAATCTTTTCAAGATGTGCTAAAAATTTTCCCGAAGCAGGCTTATATGAGCTGTGAAGCGTAATATCGAAAAGAGCAAACTCAACCTGTCTTAAAGTTTGCAGTCCTGATTGAAAGTTCTTGGCCTCAATCATTTTATTAAAAAGAATTTTTGGCATAGTTTTTTTTGTGTCGACATGTTCAGTCATATCTTTAATAACAGACCATTCCCAACAAAAGTTTTCCATAAACTGACTGGGAAGCTCTACGGCGTCCCATTCAACACTTTTAATTCCTGCAACACTATAATGAGTAATATCAGTAAGCAAATGATGTAGCCCATGACCAAATTCATGAAAAAGTGTTATGACTTCATCATGAGTAAAGTACGCTGGACGACCTCGAGAAGGTGAGGAAAAATTACATGTCAAGTAAGCAGCTGGTATTGACTCAAAACCATTAAAATTGAATTTAGATATCGCTTCATCCATCCAAGCTCCACCTCTTTTATTTTTACGGGCGTATAAGTCTAAATAAAATTGACCAATTAACTTATGTCTTTGGTTGTGTATTTCATAAAATTCAACATCCTTATGCCATACATCAGTCTTAGCTCGTGTAATTGTTATTCCGTAAAGCCTACGAACTAAATTAAATAGACCATTTAATACTTTCGGCTTGGGGAAATAGTTTTTTATGTCCAAATCAGAAAAATTAAATTTTTCTATTTTAATTTTTTCAGATAAGTAGGCTATATCCCAAGCCTCAATTTTATTTATATTGTAACGAGCACCAATTTCTTCTAAATCATGCATATCCTTTGTGGCAAACGGCTTGGCTTTCCTTGCTAAGTTATTTAGGAATTGAATGATTTGATCGCTGGATTTTGCCATTTTTGTTGTCAGCGACATTGATGCATAGTCGTCGAACCCAAGTATGTTTGCCAATTGCAGTTTTAATTTTAGAATTTCATTAATATGTGATGTGTTATCCAGTTTTTTATTTGATAATTCTGAAGCCTTGGTGGCATAAGCATAATACATATCCTGCCTTAATTGCCGATTGTCTGCATACTGCATAAGAGGAATGTAGGTCGGAAAATCTAAGGTAAATAACCACCCTTTTTTCTTATTTTCATTAGCTTTAAGTTGGGCACTTTTTAAGATATTAGTTGGTAAGCCTGATAAAATATCTTTTGATGTAATATGCAGATTAAAAGCATTGACTGAATCAAGTAAATTTTCTTCAAACTTTGCACTTAATTTTGATAGAGTAGATTTAATTTCTTTGAATGTATTCTGTTTTTTTGTTGAAAGATCAATCCCCCCCAACTTGAATCCAACTAACTCATCGTTGACTATTTTTTTTTGTATTACACTAAGTTTACTGTAATTTTTTTTTAATGTAAGGTTTTTAAAACCAGTAAATATTTTCAGGTTTTGTGCCAATTCAGAATAATAAAGCGATATCTTCCCTAGGTTTTTATTATATTCTTTTCTTAATTCCTCGGAGTTTACTACTGAATTAAGGTGCCCGATTTGTGACCATACTCTGCTAAGTTTCTCATCAATAATTTCAAGGGGAACAACAAAATTTTCCCAGCTAGGATCCGCACTATTTAATTCTATCTGATTAATAGCTTGTTTATTTTCTGTAATAATTGTGTCAACAGCGCTGGTGATGTGATCATGTTTGATCTTAGAAAATGACGGCAGCGTATCTCTATTTAATAAGGGGTTAATAATAAATTTCTCCAAAAGTTTTATTGATTAATTTTTTGTATTAAAGTTTCTATTTTTTCAGAATCATTTAGCTTCAGTAATTTGCTGGCAAGAGCTTTTAGTTTTAATGAATCCGATTCTAATATTTTTTTCTTAACAGGAAGTATGCTTGCTGGATGCATAGAAAAGTTTGTGAGCCCCATTCCAATTAGTAACTTAGTTAGTCTTGGGTCGCCTGCCATTTCCCCACATATAGCTACATTTTTTTTATATTTCTTACCTGCATTGATAGTATTTGATATTAGCTTTAAAACGGCAGGATGAACGGAATTATACAGATGTGAAACACTGTCGTCTGTTCTGTCTATAGCTAATGTGTATTGAATTAAATCATTAGTGCCAACCGATAAAAAATCTAACTCCTTAGCAAATGCCTCGGCATTTATTGCTACAGCAGGAATCTCAATCATCCCTCCGACCTGAATGTCAGCATCAAAATTTATGCCCTCATAAATTAAGCTATCCTTGGCCCTTTTGATTAACATTTTTACTTGCTTTAACTCTCCTAGAGAAGAGAGCATTGGAATCAATATTTTAATATTTCCAAAAGCTGAGGCTCTAAGAATTGCTTTTAATTGGGTTAGAAAAAGATGAGGATGAGATAGACATAGGCGAATTGCTCGTAAACCTAAAGCTGGATTCGTTGCTTTAATCGTGTCGGCTGCGGTAGTTTTGTCAGCTCCTGAGTCTAATGTCCTAATAACAACAGGCTTCCCTTTCATTGATTTTGCAATGGATTTATAGGTGTTAAATTGCTCCTCTTCATCGGGAAGGTCTTCTCTGTTCATAAATAAGAATTCAGTTCTAAATAATCCGATACCAGAGGCCCTGCTTTCTAAAACTGTTTTTATATCATCAAGATCCTCAATATTTGCCATTAATGATATTGCTTGATTATTCAGCGTAACACTTTTAACATTTTTAATTTTCAGTAACTTTTTATATTGAACTTCCCATAAGTTTTGTTTATATTCATATTCTTTTAAAATTTGATCATTAGGGTTGACTATCGCTAACCCACTATCCCCATCAACAATAACTAGATCATTGTTGTTAATTAACTTCCTAGCGTTCTTAACTGCAACTAGAGACGGAATACTAAGTCCACGAGCAAGAATGGCGGTGTGTGAGTTTGCTCCTCCATGCTCTGTTATAAAAGCAGCATAATTATGATGTTTAAATTGCAGAGCATCTGCCGGAGAAATATCATGAGCAACTAATATGGTAGAACGATAGTTTTTTTTAGAAATTTTTTTATTTTGATGCCCGAGTAGAATCTTAATAAGCCTCTCAGCCACCTGTGTAACATCGAGCTTCCTTTCTTTGATATAAAGATCATCAATAGCATCAAATTTTGATATCACTAAATCTAACTGAGTTTTAATAGCCCATTCAGCGTTACAAAGTTCTAATTTAATTATTTCCTGGGGGTAGAATGAAAAATTTTTATCCTCTAGCATCATTAAATGAATATCAATAAACGAGGAAAAGTCATCCGACGACTTTTTCTTAATATCTTTTTTGATATTACTTAAGTCATTTTTTACTATTAAAATAGCCTTGGATAATCTATTGATTTCACTATCAAGCCCACTTTTCTTGATTTTATAATGCTCTACTTCCTGTAATGCATTGGAAACTAGCTGTACTTTCCCAATAGCAATTCCCGAAGATGCCGCTATGCCATGCACGCTAAATGTTTGCATTAACTTTCCTCGCCAAATCTATCTGAAAAAAGACTTTTAATTTCCTTCACTGCAATTTTTTCGTCATCACCATCGACTAAAATTTCAATTTGACTTCTATAGCCTGACGCAAGCATTAGAATATCCATCATATTTTTGGCATTAATTTTTTTACCATCTTTTTTAATGTATATTTCGGCATTAAACTTACTGCATAGCTCTGCAAGCTTCATTGATGGTCTTGCATGCAAGCCAAGCGTATTTGAAATAGTGATTTGTGTTTTAATCATGATTATTGAGATTAATAATATTATCTCGTCCATATTTTAAGCAGTCATTAGTAAGATCTTTTAGCGAAGAGTCTCTGCTGGTTAATGCTTGCATAAGCATTGGAAGGTTTAAGCCTGTAAGCACTTGGAATTTATTTGGCACTATCAGTTCTTTTAGAATGTTTGTTGGCGTGGCACCATACATATCTGACATTACTAACACTCCCATACCGCTATCTAATTTAAGGAGCTCTGAATTGATAGTTTTTTTATAGGAGTGAACCTCATGATCAGTCTCTACGGAAATACAATTTATATTGCTAGGATGCTTCCCTAAGATTTGAGTGGCACTCTTAAGAAGAGAAAAACCGATACCTCCATGCGTGACTAATAATATTCCAACCATGCGCCGTTTCCTCTATTTATATTTCAGTGACTCGTGATTATGATGATCGTTATGTTTTTCTTTATACCTTATTATTTGTTTATCAAGTTTATTTATAAGCATTTCTATCGCATGATACATATCACCGTCACTAGCTTGCGCATGAATGTCTTGTTTTGGAAGATGCATTGTTGACTCTGCTACGTGCGTTTTATTTTCTACAGATAAGGTGAATTTTACGTCGACAACCTTATTAAGATGGTTTTCAATTTTATGGAATTTGTTTGTAATGTAGCTTTCAATTGCCGGGGTAATTTCTATGTGATGGCCGGTGATAATAATGTTCATCAATCTTCTCCTCTATCAAAGTTTCAAATAAAATTAAAGCTATACTATAAAACAAAATTCTTACCTAAATACACGTCCTTTACGCTCTGATTAGATACTATTTCACTAGGTGAACCAGAGGCAAATATTAGACCTTGGTTGACAATATAAGCACGATCACATATGCCTAGCGTCTCTCTCACATTGTGATCTGTAATAAGCACACCTATCCCCAACGAGGCAAGATGAATAATTATTTTTTGAATATCTAATACAGCTATAGGATCAATTCCTGCGAACGGCTCATCAAGTAATATAAACTTTGGATCTGTTGCAAGACAGCGAGCTATTTCGACCCTTCTCCTTTCGCCTCCTGAAAGACTTATGGCCGGACTATTTTTTATATGTTGTATATTTAGCTCATCAAGCAGTGAGTTTAGCTTTATGTCCCTAGCTTTATCCGAAATTTTCCTTAGCTCTAGTATAGATAAAATATTTTCTTTTACCGTCATTTTCCTAAAAATTGACGGCTCTTGGGGGAGATAGGATATGCCCATTTTTGATCTATGATGAATGGCCATTTTTGTTAGATCTTTATTATCGATTGAAATCGATCCGTGTTCTGCTGAAACAAGACCGACTATCATATAAAAAGATGTTGTTTTTCCTGCTCCATTAGGGCCAAGTAAGCCTATGACTTCACCACTAGTTACATTAAGAGAAATGTCTTTTACAACAATATTTTTTTTATAGCTTTTTCTGATATTTTGAATAATTAATTCAGGCATTTGTTTATTAGTCTTTCTTAGGATTTATTATTGCTTTTGTTCGAATTTTTTTCTTTGAGGTATCGTTTGCCTCACCATTGTTTGATTTGCTGGACATTGCTTGAGCAACTTCTGCATTAGCATCATAAATAATATAATCGCCCATAACGGTGTCATTTCCCCGCTTAACAATAGCATTTCTGTAGATGTGAACTTTGTCCATATGACCATCATATTCAATTCTTTGGCCTATACCTTCAATGTATTCTTCCACTCCCTCTCTTTTTTGCTTAAATGAGGTTGGGTTGCCAGTTGATGTGCTATGTTGAAATCCCTGATTGTCTTCCCTGACTATAAGCTCATCTGCTTTAATAATTAATGTGCCTTGAGTTAATATTACATCGCCGGTATAAATGCTGACATTTTTCGTATCGTCCATAGTCATCGTATCAGATTCTATTTCAATGGGTTTGTCCCTGTCAGCTTTTTCCGCCAAAGAAAGAGTGGATAGCAATAAAAGTACAACCAAAAAAGGCAATGAATTTTTTACATTCATTAAGCCCGGATAACTATTTCTTAGGCTTTTCATAATGAACCTTAACATTGCTTAATAACTTTATCGTATTTTCTTTTTTGTCATACTTCATTCCAACCCCATCAACCTCTATATTAGGTTCTTGAATAATTTTGACGGCTTTTTTTGAAAATACTACATCTTCAGATGGAATAATATTTAGTTGATTAGTATATAGAGACATCTTTTTTTTAGCACTTGTGGCCAGGCGGGTTAACACTACATTATTTTTTACAACAATCTCTTGCCCCATGTTTATTATCTCTCCTAAGTCACCAGTTATATTTGAGACTGGATTGCTGCCATCAAACTTTACAAATATTGGTTTAGTTAAGAAAGTTTTTTCAGAGTACTTATAGTTCTTCATATCCTGCCCTTCAAAAGTATATTTAATAAAGCCTTCTGCTGTCATTTGTTTTGAGTGAAAATTTTTCAGATAGAAATCTGCTGCACTGGTTGTATTTTTTTCATCATCAGTTAATTCCTTTTTAACTTCAAGACTGAGCCAAAAAGACAACCCAGCAATAAAGACAATAAAAATCAATACAAAAATTGAAGATAATTTATTTTCCATAACCTTAAATAACTTTTTGGTTTAAGAGTACTTGAAGAGTTAAGATACCTTTCAAATCTCCAGATTTATCCACTACTAGAAAGCCACTAATCTTTGATTTTTCCATAATATTGACAGCGTCAATAGCTAGCTGCTCTTCATTTAAGATGATTGGATTATTAGTCATGCATTCTGATATTGGAGAATTGGTATTTTTGTTGCCTAGGATCGCTCTTCTTAGATCCCCATCGGTAAATATACCAATAGGCTTTTTTTGGGTATCAACTATGGCGGTAAATCCGACTTTTTTCGCAGATATTTCTTTTATTGCATCGCTAAGCAGAGCGTTATGATCTATTGAGGGTATTTTATTTCCAGTCAACATAATATCTTTGACTTTTGCTAGATTATTTTTTCCTAAACTTCCTCCAGGGTGCGATCTTTTAAATTCTTCCGCAGAAAAACCTTTTTCTTCGAGAACACAAATTGCTAAGGCATCACCAAGAGCAAGCGCCACTGTTGAGCTGGCTGTAGGAGAAAGTCCTAGGGGGCAAGCTTCTTTATTAACATTAAGATTGATATGAATATCGCTCTGTAAGGCTAGATCAGAAGCTTCGTTGTTGGTTAAAGATATAATCTTCGTCCCAATTCTTTTAATATTAGGAAGTATTGAAACCAGTTCCTCGCTTTGGCCTGAGTTTGAAAATAAAATAACTACATCCGTCTTAACAATCATTCCAAGGTCACCATGACTGGCTTCTCCTGGGTGCATAAAGAAAGCTGGGGTCCCTGTACTGGAAAAAGTAGATGAGATTTTTCTAGCAATATGGCCAGATTTACCCATACCACTGAGCACAACTCTTCCCTTACAATGAACAATCGCTTTGACTGCATCAACAAAACTTTCACCTATATTATTTAAGGCATTATAAATTTCATCAGCCTCTATTTTTAGGACTTTTTTAGCATTTAAAATTATGTTGGCGTGATTGTTACTCATGGCTTAATTTTATATTAAAAAGATAGTATAAAAGGGTTTAATAGTAGAATAAAGCTATTACTTACTTTGTAGCTCTCGATATGCTCGAATCTGTTGAATTAATCATTTTATTGCTTATAAGTTCGGTTATATTTCTGACCGTATTCCGCTATCTAAAACTATCAGCTACGATTGCATATTTCGCTATTGGCATCCTGCTAGGACCAAGTGCAGCAGGTCTTCTTCATGATAGCGAGTCCGTCAGGCATTTTGTAGAATTTGGCATTGTTTTCCTTATGTTTTCCATTGGTCTGGAATTCAGCTTGCCAAAATTAAACTCGATGCGTGGCATTCTTTTTGGATTAGGTGGAGCGCAAGTTTTAATAACATTAGCTGCGTCACTATTTATTTCCCGATTATTTGGATTAGATTTTACTATGGCTTTTGTTGTTGGGTCTGCTTTGACGATGTCCTCAACCGCAATTGTTTCAAAACTTTTGATTGAAAGATTGGATTTGAATAGCAGGCACGGTAAACTATCCATTGGTATTTTATTGTTTCAAGACATTGCTGTTATACCCATCCTTATCCTTATCCCTGCATTAAGTTCTCAATCAATTGATATTAATACAACCTTTATCTCAATTTCATTGAAAGTCATCTTATTGCTAAGCATCCTCTTTTGGCTAGGCAAACCAGTAATGAACTTTTGGTTTGGTTTAGTTGCCAAGCAAAAGTCTAGAGAACTCTTTGTATTAAATGTCTTAATGATCACCATGTTTTTCGCATACCTAACAGAGCTTGCAGGACTTTCTTATGCACTTGGGGCTTTTTTAGCTGGTATGTTAATTTCTGAAACGCGTTATCGCTACCAAGTTGAGTCTGACATTTCTTCGTTTAGAGATATTTTACTGGGATTATTTTTTATAAGCGTTGGAATGATGCTAAACCTGCAAATTTTCGTACAGAATTTTTGGATTATTCTTGCAATTTTAATTTCTTATACCTTGTTTAAAGCATCATTAATCGCGCTATTAACGAAAGCTTTTAAATATGAATTGGGTGTCGGAATAAGAACAGGAGTGATCCTTGGCCAAGCCGGGGAATTCAGTTTCGTTATTCTTGCATTAGCTAACGAACAAAATCTTATAGGAGGCGAGACTCTTCAGATTGTGCTATCGGTATGCCTTCTTTCAATGATAACGGCATCCTTCTTGATTCCTTATAACGGCAAGATCGCAAGATCATTATCTAGAAGCTATACAAAAAATAGTCAAATAAATATTGATAAGATCAATGAAGTTGGCCACAACTTAAGCGATCATGTGATCTTATGTGGGTATGGTCGAAGTGGGCAATTTTTGGGAAGATTTCTGAAGGAAGAAAATATTTCATTTATTGCCATTGATATGGATTTAAACAGGGTGAATGATGCTGCAACCGCTGGTGAGCAAGTAATGTATGGTGATGCTAGCAGAAGAGTTGTTCTAAACGCGGCAGGAATCAGCAGCTGTAAAGCAGTAATTATAACTTACGCAGATGATAGAGCATCGTCTAAGGTTCTGAGCGTTATAAGAGAGACTTATCCTGAGCTACCTATTATTGTAAGAACGACGGATGAAACATCCATTGAGCGACTCCAAAAAGAAGGTGCCACAGAGGTGGTCCCAGAAATATTAGAGGGCAGTTTGATGTTAGGCTCACACGCACTAATGGTGTTAGGAGTGCCGTTAGGAAGAATTGTTAAAAAAATTCGTACATTCAGATCAGAGAGGTATGCCATGTTTAGGGGTTACTTTAAGGGGGCTACCGACATAACAGATGACTTTAGTGGTCAAGAACAGCTTGAATTACACTCAATTGAGGTAAGAAAAAATCCCTTATTACTATCAGTCAAATTAGAGGATATAAGGTTTGAGGATTTCCATATTCAAATTCAATATTTAAGAAGACCTAACATGCTTGAAGATATAGAGCCAAGGCCAGATATTATTCTGTTAAATGGAGATGCACTTGTTATTCTCGGCCTCCAAAAAGATATTAATAAATTTGAAAAATATATAGGAACCGGAAAAATAAGTGCATGAAAAGTAAACGAGCAGTAATTATTGGCGGAGGCCTTGTCGGCTGCTTAACAGCAATAGAAATGAAGCATAAGGGCTTTGATGTCTCAATTATTGATCAATTTAACATAGGGTCTGGATCTTCGATCGCTGCTGGAGGAATTTTGTTTCCGCTGATGCCGTGGGATTATGATTTAAAGGTATATGATTTGTGTAGGCCTGCAGCTAATTATTACAAAATTTTTTGCGAGGAATTATTAAAAAATACCGGCATAGATCCTGAATATTCTGAGTCAGGTTTGATTATAATCAACCCGGTAAATACTAAAAAAATAGATGATTGGTGTAATAAGCATCAAATCAGATTAAAAAAAACAGTATTTAATGGCAGCCCATCAATAGAATTAAAAAATGTCTCGCAAATCAGACCACCTGAACTAATTAAGTCCTTAAAGGTTTATATGAAGAACCTTAATATTAAAATGTATGAAAATATTAAAATTACAGATTTTCATATTGATAAAGGAGAGATAAAGCGTTGTTCATCGTTAGATGATACAAGCTTTATGGGGGAAGTATTTATTATCACTTCTGGCGCCTGGGCTGCAGACTTATTAAAGGGGTACGATGAACAAATTTTCCCCATAAGAGGGCAAATGATTCAGTACCCTAATACAAACCTAGAGATAAAAAAAATTATATATCAAGATGGATTTTATTTGATACCTAGAAAGGATGGGACCATAGTTGCAGGAAGCACATTGGAGAAAGTAGGTTTTAGTACCGAAGTAAATGCAGATAGTATCCAAGGCTTAAAAAATAAGGCAGAAACTATCTACCCAATTTTAAAAGATGTGAAAATTGAGAAATCATGGTACGGATTTAGACCAGGAACTCATGACAATATACCGATTATCGGAAAATATAGAGATTACAGTAATTTATATCTCAATGTGGGGCATCATCGTTACGGAGTAACTATGGCACCAAAATCCGCAGAAATAATTACATCATTAATTATGGGAAGCTGATGAGGCAGAATAAAAAAATCAATATATGGCTTATTAAAGACAATAAACGGGGCCATGACAAACAATCGGAGGCGCTAGCTAATGCAATAAGAGCAATTTCTAATGTTGAAATCATTCAGATAAAATACCAAACAGTATGGGGCCTATTATTTGACTCCTTTCTTGTTTTTATGGGGAAAAAAATAGCAACAAAAAAGCCAGACCTTATAATAGGTGCAGGACATTCAACACACGCAAGAATGATCGTATCAAAATTATTTTTTGGTGGAAGAACAATAGTTATAATGAAACCAAGCCTCCCAATTTTTTGCTTTGATTTGTGCCTTATTCCATCGCATGACAGACCAAAGGTAAAGAGTAATGTAATCAAAACCAATGGCGCAATAAACAATATTGATAACGAAAGCAGGCATAGCTCTAGTGTTGGCTTAATTTTAATAGGCGGGAAATCAAAATATTTTGTATGGAATTATGCTGACATAACAGATCAAGTAAACAAAATTATAAAGTTAAATCATGATCTTAGAATTACAATTTCAACCTCAAGAAGGACCCCAGAACATTTTATTAGTTACTTAAAAAGCAATATTATTCGTGACACCAAAATTATTCTATATGAAGATGTAAGTACTGATTGGCTGAAGGATCAAGCCAAAAAGTCAAAGTTTGCATGGGTTACTGAAGATTCTATATCAATGATTTATGAATTAGTTGCTTCGGGATCGTATGTTACTCCGATCAAACTTACCAAAAAAGGTAACTCAAAAATCTCTGATGAAGTCGAAAGGTTAATCAATTTAAAAATTATTAATAAGCACTCAGGACAAAGATTAAAGACAAGAAAATTAGTGACAATGAATGAGGCTAGAAGATGTGCTCTCATAATAACAAGTAATTGGCGCTTAAATTAAGATGAAAAAAAAATTAACCATTATTCAGGTCCTTCCATCACTAGTGTCAGGAGGGGTAGAAAAAGGGACTTTAGAAGTAGCAAAATTCTTAGTTGAAAAAGGGCACAAATCAATCGTTATTTCGGGTGGCGGTAGAATGGTTTCCCAGCTTGTGGGTGAGGGAAGCAAACATATCCAATGGAGCATAGGTAAAAAATCATTACTCACATTCATGTATGTTATTCGTTTAATTCGTCTAATTCAGAAAACGGATATTGATATTATTCATGCAAGGTCAAGACTTCCAGCATGGATCGTTTTTATCGCGCTGAAGTTAATCAATAAAAAAAGACGACCACATTTCATAACTACAGTCCATGGATTTAACTCGGTTAGTCTTTACAGCGCTATTATGACTAAAGGTGATCGGGTTATCACAGTATCTAAATCGGTCGAGAATTTCATACTAAAACATTATGATGTAGATAAAAGTAAGGTTTTTATGAATTATCGAGGAGTCGATGCCATAGATTGTAATAAGAAAAAATTGATGAGTAAAGTGTGGTTGGAGGCCTGGAAAAATGAGTACCCAAAAATTCAAAATAAAATTATTTTAAGCTTACCCTGTAGGATTACAAGAGCAAAAGGCCATGAAGATTTCCTCAATTTACTTCATAGACTAAAAAAAGACACAGCGGACATTCATGGCCTTATTATTGGCGATGAGAAAACTGGTAATACAGGTTATATCGAATTATTAAAGAAACGAATTGATGATTTAAATTTGAAGAATGATGTAACTTTCACTGGATACAGAAAAGATGTAAAAAATATTATAGCCATATCAAATATCCTATATTCATTATCAATCCAGCCAGAATCATTTGGAAGAACAATTATTGAATCCATAAAAATAAAAACTCCGGTGCTTGGATATGATCATGGAGGAGTTGGCGAGCAATTAAGATTAATTTTTCCTCAAGGCTTAGTAGCCTTCAGAAATCAAGAAGAACTTTACCAAAAAACAAAGTTAATAATAAAAAGAAGGCCATTGATTAAGAATACTAAGCTATTCGACCTAAAGGACATGGTTAGCAACACTCTAAAAATCTATACAGACATAGCTTCCTAGGAGACCGTACTAAAAACTTTTTGGAGCTGATTAATTATTATGGATTGTGAGAAATTTTTATCATAGATAGCTCTGGCTGAAACATTGCTAATTTGAATAGATTTAGGATTATTAACTAATCGCTGAACAGCATTTTTCAAAGCTTCGGGATTATTTGGATCAATAAAAATAATACCATTCTTTGCATTCCTTATGTTTGTTGGGTAAGCCATACTTGATCGAGTAATAACGGTTTTTCCGCAAGCTAATGCTTGGTACACCTTGTTTGGAATGACGTTGCTAGCTTTTTTCGAATCTCCAAAAATACCAAGAAGAATGTCTGCTTTATGAATTCTCTCTGGAAGTTTTAAATAATCGACTGTACCTTCAAAGAAAATATGGGGCGAGGCTTCCGCCAATTTTTTGCATATTAAAAGATCGGGGCCATTACCTAATAATGTCCATTTAATGTTACTTCGACTTGCCATTTTTTTTGCCGCATTGACAATTACTTGTGTCCCTTGAAGGGATATAAAGCTACCGTAGAATAATATCTCAATACTATTATTAGGCTTATGTATTGTTTTTTGTGGCATAAATATACTTTCCTCAGCACCAACAAAAACCGTACGGACCTTATTTTTCTTCACTAACAAATCCTTAATAAATAATTCGGAATGTTTTGATGTATCCGAAATGATAATATCTGCTTTATTAAATAAGTCAGATTCTCGTTGTTTGATTTTATTTGCATAGCTCTGACTAAAGACATTGCTCTTTTCATTAACCCTTTTATCCCAAGAACTTATTAAAGGGTCAATAATTAACTTAATATTATGTTTAATACACCATTTGTGCGCGCTTGCGATATCTCGTTGACGAAAACAGGGAACCCAAACGAAGTCTGTTTTTTTGATATTTCTTAAAACTGCTTCTGCAAAACCAAACTCACTTATAAGGGGTATAAAATCAATTAATTGATAATTTAGCCTCTTTAGACTTTGTCTTATGATCCTATTGCGGGAGTAATTTTTATCAAATCTCCCCCACCAAAGTATGGAT
>DGAZ01000025.1:0-8138 GCA_002384685.1 Methylophilales bacterium UBA4017
CTTAAGGTAAGGGAGCATTATTTAAACCTGCAAGCTAATTTTGCTGAAATAGAGGCTTATCAACAAGCATTAAATTCCGCAACCCTGCAAGTTGAATCAACGCAACTGGCTTTTCAAGAAGGACTAAGAAATAGTGTAGAGGTGCTTATCTCTCAACAGATATTATTTAATGCTCAAAGAGATTTATTAAAGTCACGTTATAATTACCTGATGAACATCATTAACCTTAAATTATCAGTGGGCATACTTGCTCAGCAAGATCTCGAAGAAATTAATCGCTACCTATCCTCGGAATAAATAATGATTGCAAACGCCGAAAAGAGTCAGTTAGTTATTATAGATATGCAAGAGAAATTATCGGCAGCCATGCCCCAAGAGGTCCTAAATAAAGTTGTTAAGCGTGTTGAATTATTGGTTACAGCTTCTCATGGGCTAGATATTCCCTACATATGCACCGAACAGTACCCTAAGGGTCTAGGTAAGACATTGTCGCAGATGCAATCCTTTTTAACCCAGGCAAAATATGTAGAGAAGACTGCTTTTGACTGTACTGCAGATCCAATCTTTTCTCGGTACTTAGTCAGGACAAGGCCACAAATTTTTCTTATGGGAATGGAAACCCATATCTGTGTTTTACAAACGGCTCTCTCTTTGATCGGAAAAGGCAAAGAAGTATTTGTGATTGAAGATGCCATTATTTCAAGGAATATTCTTAATAAACAAAATGCGCTTGGTCGCCTTAGGCAAGCAGGCTGTATTGTCACTAATACGGAATCAGTTATTTTTGAATGGATTAAATCTGCCGATCATGACCTGTTTAAAACTCTTGCCCCGCTCATTAAAGATATCGACTAATTAGCTCTGCAATTTTTTTACTTCCACCTGATTGTTTTTCTACAAAAGCATGCCTTTTTTCTTGGGCTGCTTTACTGTGACCAGCCTTCATCAATTTTTTAATTAAGCTCTCTAGCTCACTAATATTGGTTAGCCTAAAAATTAATCGCTGCTTTTCCGCTTTCTCAATAACATCCATAAAGTTATATGCAGAAGGGCCTACGGCAACATACTTGCCTAAACGTAAAGGCTCAATCGGATTTTGAGAACCAAAATCTTTTAAACTTCCTCCCAATAAAACTAGATCAGCTAGACCATAATAAACATTCAGCTCGCCCATCGTATCACCCAAAATTATTTTGGGCTTTCTTTTAATGTCCTTTATGTTGCTCTTACGAACATAAGGTAAATTCGTGAGCTTAATTAAATGCTCGACCTCATGGAATCGTTGGGGGTGCCTTGGCACAATAACTAAAACTACATTTTCAATAGGCAAATGCTTAAAATAATTTATGATATCTGCTTCCTCTCCTTCCCTCGTGCTTCCGGCAACCACAACAAAATCATTAGCTATCCTTAAATCTTTTTGTAGCTTGTTGGTCAGTGATTGTAAGTTGCTAGGAAGGGGGAAATCAAACTTTAAGTTAGCTATCACCTGCAGATTATTTCGCGTTAATTGCTGGAAATTCTTTTTGTCCTTAATAGACTGAGCACAAATCATTTCAAAGTTTTCTAAGGTGGCTCTAGCAAAAGAATTAAATCTTAAATACCGTTGTAGCGATTTATCGGAGAGCCTTGCATTGATCAAAAATAGAGGTACTTTCTTGACCTGACATTGATGCGCCATCATAGGCCAAATCTCTGTTTCCATTATTATCCCTAACTGAGGCTTAAAACGCTTTAAAAAAAGACCCATGCTCCAGCTTAGATCGAACGGTAAATAACATCGATGTAATCGGTTTGAGTTGACTAGCGGCGTATTCATCCCCGTCGGGGTAGTATGGCTTATAAGCATATGATGTCGAGGATACTGCTTCAATAAAATTTCGATAAGGGGGTAGGCAGCGTTTGTTTCTCCCACAGACACACAATGTATCCATATTACTTTCTCAGAGCCGGTTAATACCATCTGAGACTGAGAGAAAAAACCTAGTCTCTGTGGCAAGGAATAAAGGTACGCGCGCTGCCGAATACCTCTGAGCAGTAATCGCAACAAAGCCAAGGGTAAGACAAGCAAAAAGAGAAGCTGGTAGGTAAAAATATTCATTATTATGATTTTGTCATACTATGAATTTAATTAATATTTTTTTGCTATTCCAAACGTATTGTTTTCTATGAGAAATTTAGCATAGCGATCCATTTTGGTGCTTAAATTCTTTAATTTAGACAAATAAATCACTTGACCAACCACAACAAGATGTTAAAATTTTTTAAAACATCACAACATATTGTGGTTTTCATAAAAAATGCTGTTTTTGTCTTATCAATGCGATGAAAGCCAATAAATTAGGGGAATTTTAATGCTTAAAGCTGTGCCGTCAGACTCAAACCAACTTGAGTCTGAAGAAAATCAAATACCTTTTCAATCCGTTTCCATGGATATTTGGGACAAAAAATACCGATTAAAATCCAAGCAAGGCACGTTTGTTGATAATGACATCGAAGATACCTACAACCGAGTAGCTAAAGCTTTGGCAGAGGTTGAAATACCAGAAAAAAGGGATTTATGGCACGAAAGATTTGTATGGGCGTTACAACGCGGAGCTATTCCTGCAGGTCGTATTACCTCCAACGCTGGAGCACTAGAGCATAAACCCGCTACCAGCACGATCAACTGTACAGTATCAGGCATCATAGAAGATAGCATGACCGATATTCTTGACAAGGTAAAAGAAGCTGGCTTAACCCTAAAAGCTGGCTGTGGTATTGGCTATGAGTACTCCACCCTAAGACCTAAAGGTGCTTTTGTAGCAGGCGCAGGCGCTTACACTAGTGGCCCATTATCATTTATGGATATTTATGATCGTATGTGTTTTACCGTGTCAAGTGCGGGGGGGAGAAGAGGGGCCCAAATGGCTACCTTTGATATTGCTCACCCCGATGTCACCGACTTCATTAAAGCTAAGAGAGAAGATGGGCGACTAAGACAATTCAATCTGTCCTGCCTCATTACCAAAGAATTTATGGAGGCTGTTAAAACCGATGATAACTGGAAGCTCGCCTTTCCTATCACTGAAAAAGAAGCAAAAGAAGATCAAATCGACCTTAAAAACAATGAGCAAGTAGTGTGGCGAGAATGGCCCGTCAACGGAAAGTATTTGACCGAGCTTAAAGGTAAAAATGCCGGGAAAGTGGCGTGCAAGGTATACAAAACCTTAAAAGCAAAAAGACTATGGGACATTATTATGTCATCTACATACGACTATGCTGAGCCTGGTTTTATCTTAATTGACCGTGTAAACGAAATGAACAACAACTGGTTCTGTGAAAATATCCGTGCAACAAACCCTTGTGGTGAACAGCCACTTCCAGCTTATGGTGCGTGTTTACTCGGATCTATCAACCTAACAAAATTCGTTAAGAATCCGTTTACAGATAAGGCTTATTTTAATTGGGATGAATACAAGGAAGTGGTCAGCATCTTTACGCGCATGCTAGATAACGTGGTAGAAATTAATGGTCTTCCTTTACAAAAACAACGTGATGAGATTGCAAGAAAAAGACGTCATGGAATGGGTTATCTAGGTTTAGGATCTTCGCTTGCAATGATGCAAATGGTTTATGGTGACGAGAAGTCAATTAAATTTACGGAAGATGTAAGCCGTATATTGGCTGAAGAAGGATGGAAAGCCGGTGTAGATCTTGCGAAAGAAAAAGGTCCGGCTCCGATCATGGAAGAGTTGTTTGAGGTTACGCCTGCCATGCTAGCCATGCGCCCTGAGATGGAAGTAGATGGAATTAAAGTTGGGGATAAGCTCCCTGGCAAGATATTGATGGGCCGCTACAGTCGTTATATGCAACAGTTTCCAAAGGCCTTACAAGATCAAATAGCAGACCAGGGCGTTAGGTTTAGTCATCATAGCTCGATTGCTCCTACAGGGACGATCTCTCTTTCTTTGGCAAACAACGCAAGTAACGGCATCGAGCCATCATTTGCTCATCATTACAGCAGGAATGTCATAAGGGAAGGGAAAAAATCTAAAGAAAAAGTCGATGTATTTTCTTTTGAATTGCTTGCGTATCGACATCTAATTAATCAGAAAGCTATGCCTTTCTCTGAAAAAGAAGATGAAATGCTGCCAAGTTACTTTATTGACTCGTCAACGATTCAAGCTAAAGCTCACGTTGATATTCAGGCGGCGGCTCAAAAATGGATTGATAGCTCTATTTCAAAAACCATTAATGTGCCAACCGATTATGATTATGAGGACTTCAAGAACATCTATCTATACGCCTATGACAAGGGATTAAAAGGCTGTACTACTTTCCGCTTTAACCCAGAAGCTTTCCAGGGCGTATTGGTAACAGAAAAAGATTTGGAAAATACTACCTACAAGTTTGAGCTTGATGACGGCGCTTTTGTTGAAGCAAAAGGCAATGAAGATATTGAGTATGATGGAGAGATTCACTCTGCAGCCAATCTATATGACGCATTAAAAGAAGGTTATTACGGAAAATTTTAAGGAAAAATAATGGCAATAAAAATCGGAAAAAAAATTGTAGGCTATAACGTCATAGACCCTTCTGCTAAAGAAATAGTTTCGGCACAACCAGCTAATGTGGTTCAACTTGGAGAGCCACTGGATAGGCCTGAGAAAATTACGGGCTCAACCTACAAAGTTAAGACGCCAGTCACCGAACATGCTCTTTACATCACTATCAATGATGTGATTATGAATGAAGGTACGCCTCAAGAACATAGAAGGCCTTTTGAGATATTTGTTAATTCTAAAAATATGGACCACTTTCAGTGGATAGTAGGATTAACCAGAGTCATGTCTGCCGTATTTCGTAAAGGCGGTGATGTCACCTTTCTAGTAGAAGAGCTTAGTAGCGTTTTTGACCCCAATGGTGGTTATTATAAAAAAGGTGGCAAATATGTGCCTAGCTTAGTTGCCGAGTTGGGACATGTAGTGGAAACTCACCTACAAAACATTGGTATGTTAAAACTAAAAGAATTAGACGAACATCAAAAAAAATTAGTGAAGGAAAAAAAAGAAGAATTCTTAGAAAAAAATTCCAGTAACTTAGACGAGAGTGGTTACCCTAAGGATTCACAGCTCTGTAATAAGTGTCAAACTAAAGCAGCAATTATGATGGATGGCTGTTTAACCTGCCTAAGTTGTGGTGAGAGTAAATGCGGCTAGCATAAATTGAACCATAGTAATTAACATGACTCTATTCCTAATTAAATCATGTTGACAGTATCCGTTATGAAAAAACTAATTTTACTCCCACTTTTTTTGTTGGCACTGCCGGTGTTGGCACTTCCCTCAAACGAGCTTTTATTTAAACTAAACTCTTCTATAGTAAAAGTTAATGTCGCCACAAAAAACGGTGGGCATGGCGTAGGCTCGGGGGTGGTGGTAGCAAAAGATCATATTGTGACCAACTGCCATGTAGTTGCAAATGCTGCTGGGGTGCATGTCACAAAGTATGGTCAGAGCTTTTCTCCTTACGCCCTAATAGCAGACTGGGCAAATGATTTATGTATATTAAAATTTAAATTCCTAGAGCTGAAGCCTGTTATGTTGGGAAGTAATCGAGACCTTGATTACGAACAGGAAGTATTCGGAAAAAGCTATGGCGGCAACACGATCAAACCTCATACCGTTTTTGGTAAGGTCAAAGGTATCCATCAGCTGGATAAAAATAAAGTTATACAATCGTCTGCCTGGTTTGCTATGGGAGCCAGTGGTGGTGGTTTATTTAACTACAATGGTGACTTAATAGGTATCACTACGTTTAAGTCTGCTGGCCGGTCAGCTTTTTATTACAGCATGCCAGTTGAAATCATAAAAGAAATGCTCGCCACTGGAAAGGAATTATCCGTTACAACACAGCCAGAGCTTCCATTCTGGGATGCTCCTGATGAAAAACAACCGTTTTTTATGCAAGTTGTAGGGCCCTTAAAGCAAGAGAATTGGGAAAAAGTACAAGCTATTTCATCTGAATGGCGCCTAACACAGCCTAACTCACTGGAGGCACATTCCCATCATGCGTTATCCTTGTTTAAGCTCGGCAATATAGCTCAAAGTGAAGAAGAGTTTAAGGTGGTGGTACAAAAAAATGCGCATTTTGCTGAAGGATTTTACTATCTATATGAAATCGCAAAAATAAAACAAGAAGAAGAAGATGTGATCAAGTATAAAACTATAGTACTCTCTTTGGATGAAAACCTTATTAACCATTAATAAATTATTGCTGGCCTGCCTGCTAAGCATGCTTAGCTCGTGTTCAACCCTGAGCTTAGACACTGATAAGATTAGTGAGGCATTAACGTGGGGTGGGGATAAAAACAACAGCCTACCAAAAAATGCTGTTACATTCGAGTGTGCTAAAAGCCAGGCATTCTTCATCCAATACTTAGATGAAAAAAATGCGGTTTGGGTTGTCTTAAAAAACCGTGAATTTAGATTGAATAAAAGTCCTGATCAGACAAACACATTTACTAACGGCGACACTCTACTCGAAATAAACCCAGATAATACTATCCTAAAAATTCAAGAACAAGTCCTGTACGATCTGTGCAAAGAAAAAAAATCGTTAGAGGGTTGAATTACCATCAAACATGATGTAATTTAAAAGCTAGATTTAATCATTGAGGTGATTAATGGATAATAAATATGGCTTAGGTAGCTCAAAAGTTGCAGTAGAGATTCACAAGAAAGACCAGGGATTGGAGTGTAAAAGCTGCAAAGCATCGAATCTACACTTTTGTCCCACCATGGAAGACCACCAATGTGAATCCTGCGGTGAATGGCAAAATGATGTCCCGCTTAACTATTCAACCGGGCGAAGCGCTGACTACTAAGCAATTTTCTCTAGACCGATACTAATCTTCAAGTAAAATATAGGCTTTTGCCTTAGGAAAACTATGCTCATTCAATCAGATCATGTCGATATCAATACCCCTACCGGTATTATGCGAACTTACATACACAGACCCAATAGCTCCGCTCAAGTACCTGTTATTTTATTTTATTCTGAAATTTTTCAACAAACGGGTCCTATTGAAAGAGCAGCAAAAGTCATGGCGAGCCATGGTTATGCAGTCCTGGTTCCAGAAGTGTTCCATGAGCTCAATGCTATAGGAACAGTACTTGAGTATGATGACGCTGGAAGAGAGAAGGGTAATGCGGACAAAGCAACAAAAGATGTTGAAGCTTACGATACAGATAATCAAGCAATGATTAATTGGGCAAGGCAACAGGCATGGTGTAACGGAAATATAGGTGCAATGGGGGTTTGTATTGGTGGTCACCTGGCATTTAGGGCAGCATTACAACAAGAAGTAAAATCAACTGCATGCTTTTATGCTACCGACCTTCATACGAATACTATTCCCAACAAACCCGGGCAGCATAGCATGGAGAGGTTAGGCGATATTCATGGGGAATTATTAATGATCTGGGGAAAGCAGGACAATCATGTACCCACAAATGCAAGGAATACTATTCATCAGAAACTTCTGGAGACAGACATCATTTTTAGCTGGCATGAATTTAATGCGCAACATGCTTTTATGAGAGACGAAGGTGATAGATATGATGCTGAATTAGCCGCTATATGCTATCAAATTAGCCTTAGAATGTTTGCAAGAACCTTATATTAAATTAAACGCAATCAGAGAATGCCTCAACAAAGCGAGAGCAATCTTTTGTCTTCAGAATATTATCTTTATCGGCAAGTTGTTTGTCTTTGATTTTATTAGCTGTTGATTCTGGCTGCACTTGATGTGAATCAAGGCGATCTTTTTTTTCTTTCATTTGTTCAATTTCCTTTTGGGAATTATAAAAAGGGATTGTGTCCCTTATGCTGAATAGATATAAAATGGGTATAAAGATTCAACATTTTTTGATTAATCGATAAATAAGTTATATTTATTTTCTAAATCCTGGATATTATAGAATGAAAATTAGCATCAATGGAGAAATAAAAGTTTTTGATACGGATATTTTAACGTTCGAGAGTCTAGTTAAAGAGCTGAATTTGGTTGGGAAGCGCTTTGCTATTGAGAAGAACGGTGAAATTATTCCAAAAAGCCATTTTGCCGATCATCAATTAAGCAATGGAGATAAACT